>JBDTLN010000001.1:0-18166 GCA_039934795.1 Bauldia sp.
CGATTGCCGCGTGCCACGGCATTCCGCCTTTCGTCCTCCGGGATGCCGGGACCGTCGTCGGCGACGACGATCCTCATCCCGGCGCCGTCCGGCTCGCAGTCGATGGCGATCCGGGTTCGCGCGAAGCGGCAGGCATTTTCGCCAAGATTGCCGAGGATCTCGGCGAGGTCGGCCTCCTGGATCGGGTAGGCGCACGATTCGGGCACGGCCATCGCGAAGCTGAGGCCGCCGCCGCCGGGCGTCCGTTCGAGGACGGCGACCACGCGCCGGGCGACTGCGGCGATTGCGGTCATCGGCGCGCCGCTCGTCGCCGCGATGTCGACGCGGGCGCCGGCAAGTTCGCGATTGACGCGATGGCCGATGGTCGAGGCGACCTCCTCGATCTCGTTGGCCAACCGGGTTTCACCCTTGTCGCGCAAGGCGCGGATGTCGGCGGCGAGGACCTGAAGCGGCGTCTTCAGGCCGTGGGCAAGGTCGGCGGCACGGGTCTTGGCGCGGGCGAGCGCGGATTCCTGCGCGGCAAGCAGGCGGTTGATCTCGTCGACGAGGGGCCGGACCTCCTCGGGGCCGCTGTTGGTGAGGCGCTGCAAGCGGCCGGACACCACGTCGGCAACGGCGCTGCGGATGCGCTCCAGGGGCGCCAGCCCGACGCCCACCTGCAGCCACGCAGCCGCAACCAGCACCGCGGCGAGGATGGCGAGGGACGGCACGAGGTCGTAGGCGAAACCGGCGGAAGCCGCGGTCACGTCGCGATGATCGATGGCGACGACGGCGCGGATTGGCACGGCTCCCGCCGGACCGGTCAGGGAAACGGAGCGCTCGGCCGCGAGGAGGAGCTGCTGTCCCGGCCCGTCAAGTTCGACCAACTGAATCTCGCCGGAAGCGGCGGGGGGGAACGTCAGGGCCGTGTCCCACAAGGAGCGCGAACGGAGGAGCGGCGCGGGGCCCGGCGCCTCGACCTGCCAGTAGAGGCCCGACAGCGGACGGGTGAAGCGCGGATCGACCGGCGCCGCGACTTCGATGCCGCCGTCCGGGCGAACCTTGAGGCCGCCGATGAGCTGGCTGAGGTAGGCCGACAGTTCGACCGAAATGCGCCGCTCGACGTGCCGCTCGAAGAGATAGGTCATTCCGGCGCCGGCGGCGGCAAGGGCGACCACGACCGACAGCGCCGCCGCCGCCAGCAGGCGGATGCGGAGCGAGGTGCGACTCACGGGCGCGGTTCCTCGACGATGTAGCCGAAGCCGCGTCGCGTCTCGATAATGTCGACGCCGAGCTTGCGGCGCAGCCGGGCGACGATCGCCTCGATGGCGTTGGGATCGCGGTCGTGGTCGCGTTCGTAGAGGTGATCGGCAAGCTCGGTGGAAGGCACCACGCGTCCGGCCTGATGGAAGAGGTAGGCGAGAAGCCGGTATTCCAGCGGCGACAGCGTCAGCGCCACGCCGCGAACACTGATCCGCATCTGGCGCGTGTCGAGGGCGACGTCGCCGATGGTGAGGAGTGTCGAGGCCTGGCCGGTGGCGCGGCGCAGGATGGCCCGCAGGCGGGCGAGCAGTTCCCCCATCTGGAAGGGTTTCGGCAGGTAGTCGTCGGCGCCGGCATCGATGCCCTCGACCCGTTCGGTCCAGGCGCCGCGCGCCGTCAGCATCAGGACCGGAAACCGGCGGCCGGCATCGCGCCAGCGGCGAAGCACGGTAAGACCGTCGAGCTTGGGAAGGCCGATGTCGAGAATGGCCGCATCGTAGGTTTCCGTCTCGCCCTGGAACCACGCCGCCTCGCCATCGGCCAGGCGGTCGACGGCGTAGCCGGAAGCCTTGAGGGTTGCCTCGATGTCGGTGGCGATGCGCGGCTCGTCCTCGACCAGCAGGATGCGCATCAATCGGCTCCCCGGTCGATCAGTTTCCCCGTGGCCGCGTCGATATTGACTTCGATGCGGCTGCCCGACGCGGTGACGACCTTCACCTCATACACCCATCGACCGTCCTCGTTCTCCAGGTCGATGGCGACGACCTCGCCGGGCCGTGTGACAGCAAGGCTGGCAAGGATCTCCTCCAGCGGCCGTATCTCGCCATGCTCGAGCAGGTTGCGCGCCTGGTCGTGCTTTTCCTGGACGACAAGCTCGCCGGACCGTCCGGGCGAGGGCGCCAGCGCCGCGACGATCGCCGCCAATACGACGAACCTCCGCATCTCCCGAAAAGCCATGGTCATCGGCGGCCCTTTGGCACGGCAAGCCTGACAGATCGCTGACAGCGACGGTCAGCAGGATGCAAGCAAGTTTTGTCTAGTCGAGCTTCCCGGCTTTCGCCCGGGAACCGCAAAAGGATAATAGATGATCCGGAAGTCCGGACGTTCCGTGCCCCGCCGATTCCTTCCGGACTTTGACCTATGAAGCAAGCGCTTCTGGCGATCTTGTTGATCGCAATTCCCGTAGCGGCCTTCACCGCTTTTCATATCTATCGGGGAGATGCGTCAACGCCGGGGGGCAGCCTTGGCGATCTGTCGAGCTTCAAGACTATCGTCGCCGACGTACAGGCGATCGCCGCGACGGGCGATCTTGCGGCGGCGGAAAAGCGCATCACCGATTTCGAAACCGGGTGGGACGATGCGGAAGGCCGGCTGCGTCCGCTGAGCCCGGGCAATTGGGGCAATGTCGACCAGGCGGCCGACGCGGCGCTTCACGCACTTCGCGCGGCGGCGCCGAGCGCCGATGTGGTCGGTGCGACCTTGACCGCTCTGGCGGCGACCCTCGACGACCCGGGTCGCAAGGCGCACGCGTCACAGACAGCTATCCTCATCGTGGGCATCGCGGTGACCGACGAAAGCGGCCACGCGATCCCTTGCGAGGACATGATCACCAGCCTTCGTGGCGCGATCGACGGAACGAAAGTCGGTGCAGCCGATCTGGCCGCTGCCAGCGCCTTCCTCTCCAGGGCGACCGAGCGCTGCAACGCCGATGACGATCAGCATGCGGACGAGTTTTCGGCGCAGGGCCTCGCCCTTGCAGCCAGGTAGCGCGGCCCGAGACCCAACCGAGCCGTAAAGAAGGGCGCGACATGTCTATGCCATCTGCCTCCGCCGCAGCGGTCCAGTTCAACCGCGTCCCCAGAGTGACCCCGGACTTCTGGCTCATCAAGCTCATGGCGGTGACAATGGGGGAGACGGCGGCCGACTATCTGGCGGTCAACATGGGCCTTGGCCTGACCGCAACATCGATCCTCATGTCCTGCGTTCTGGTGGGAGCGCTGGTCCTGCAATTCGCGCAGAAGCGGTACGTTCCGTGGGCCTACTGGCTTGCCGTGGTCCTGATCAGCGTCGTCGGCACGCTGGTGACGGATAACCTCGTCGACAATCTTGGCGTTCCCCTGATGACCACCACGATCCTCTTCACGCTGGCTCTGATCGCCACTTTTGCGCTGTGGTACTGGCTGGAGCGCACGCTTTCGATCCATTCGATCTTCACGACCCGGCGCGAGGCCTTCTACTGGCTGGCCATCCTCTTCACTTTCGCGCTTGGCACAGCCTCCGGCGATCTGGTCGCCGAGCAATTCGGCCTTGGCTATCTCAGTACCGGCGTCCTTTTCGGCATGATCATCGTTTCGCTCGCCATCGGATATTTCTTTCTCGGGCTGGATGCCATTCTCGGATTCTGGCTGGCCTATATCTTCACGCGGCCGCTCGGCGCGTCCTTCGGGGATTTCCTGTCCCAGCCTTCCGAATATGGCGGCCTCGGCCTCGGGACGGTCATCACCAGCGCGATCTTCCTGGCGGTCATAACCGCCATCGTCGTCTATATGAGCGTGACGCGGGAAGGCGAGGAACTGGTGGCGGCAAACTGAGCCCCGCCGCTCACGGGCGTGCGGCTGCGGGAGGCGGTTGGGCGCATTGGCCATCGTTGTCGGGGACCGCTAGGCTGGTGCGATTCCCCGGCAAGGCGGTGCTTTCGTGCAGAAATGGATCTACATTCTCGTCGCCGTGACCATTGGCGGCACGATTGCAATACAGCCCGGCCTCAACGCCGAACTGGCACGGCGGGTCGGCAGTCCTTTCGGGGCGGGCGTGCTGTCGGTCTTTGTCAGCTTCGTGCTGGTCTCCGCCGTCTTTCTGGCGACGCGCTCGACCTTCTCGGTGAGCGGCGTGGCGTCGATGCCGCTCTATCTCTGGCTCGGCGGGTCGTTTGGCGTGCTCTTCGTCGTCGGCACGCTGTGGCTGGCGCCCGCGCTTGGCGCCGGCCTCCTGTTCGCGGCGATCGTCTCCGGCCAGATGATCGTTGCCTTCCTCATCGATCTTCGCGGCCTCGGCGGTATTGAGGCCGCCGCGCTCAATCCGTGGCGCGTCGTCGGGGTCATCCTCGTCATCGCCGGAGTGATCGCGTTCCAGCGGGCGTAAGGCCTTTGCTTGCCGCAATGTCGGACGGAAAAGTGGAATCCACTTTTCCTGACATTGCTTTCAGCCGATCGAGGCGAGGACGCCGCCGTCGACGTAGAGTATCTGGCCGTTGACAAAATTGGAGGCGTCGGAGGCGAGGAAGTGGGCGGCGCCGACCAGTTCGTCGACCTCGCCCCAGCGGCCGGCCGGCGTTCGCCCGCGGACCCAGGCGTCGAACTCCTTGTTGGTGGTGAGCGCGACATTCATCTCGGTGCGAATGAAGCCGGGGCCGATGCCGTTGGCCTGGATGCCGTGTTTCGCCCATTCGACGCACATCGACTTGGTCAGCATCTTCACGGCGCCCTTGGCTGCCGTGTAGGGCGCGATGGTGGCGCGGGCCTGCTCGCTCATCAACGAGCAGGTGTTGACGATCTTGCCGCGGCCGCGCGGGATCATGCGTTTGGCGACCGCCTGGCTCATGAAGAAGACGCTGTCGAGATTGACCGACAGCACCTCACGCCACGTCTCGGCGGGAATCTCGACGAAGGGCATCCGGCGCTGGATGCCGGCATTGTTGAAGAGGATGTCGATCGGCCCGACGTCCCGCTCGATGGCGTCGATCGCCGTCTCGATGGCGGCCTGGTCGGTGACGTCGAAGGCGACGGCGTGAACCTTGATGCCGGCGTCGGCAAGCTTGCCCCGGGCCGCCTCCAGGTCGTCCGTGCTGCGGCCGTTGAGGATCACCGTCGCGCCGGCCTCGCCGAGGCCGCGGGCGATGGCCAGACCGATGCCGCGGCTCGAGCCGGTGATGAGGGCGCGCCGGCCGGCGAGATCGAACAGGGACTGCTTCATGCTTTTTCCTCCGGTGCCGGCCCTTGCCGAGCCGATTGACACCACTTAACCCTCTTGTCGACCGGCCTAGCAACAAGGTCCTACGGGAGATCGAGCGATGACTTACGTGCCCGCCGCCAAGCGCTACGACAAGATGGCCTACCGGAAGACCGGGCGCAGCGGCCTGCAGTTGCCGGCGATCTCGCTCGGCCTGTGGCACAATTTTGGCCACCAGACGCCGGCGGAACGGTCGCGGGAGCTTTGCCTCAAGGCCTTCGACCTCGGCATCACCCATTTCGATCTCGCCAACAACTACGGTCCGCCGCCGGGCGCCGCCGAGGAGTTCTTCGGCGGCATCCTCGCCACCGATTTTGCTCCCTATCGCGACGAGCTGATCATCTCGACCAAGGCCGGCTACAACATGTGGCCGGGGCCTTATGGCGAGTGGGGGAGCCGCAAATATCTCCTCGCCAGCCTCGACCAGAGCCTCCAGCGCATGGGGCTCGACTATGTCGACATCTTCTACTCGCACCGCTTCGATCCGAACACGCCGCTGGAAGAGACGATGGGCGCGCTCGATACCGCCGTGCGCCAGGGCAAGGCGCTCTACGTCGGCGTATCGTCGTACAGCAGCAAGCGCACCTCCGAGGCCGCTACGATCCTCCGTGGTCTCGGCACCCCGGCGATCATCCACCAGCCGAGCTATTCGATCCTCAACCGCTGGACGGAAGCCGACAAGCTTCTCGACACGCTGGACAGCGAAGGCATGGGCTGCATCGCCTTCTCGCCCATCGCCCAGGGGCTGCTCACCGACAAATATCTCAAGGGCGTTCCCGCCGACAGCCGCGCCGCCAGCGGCGCCGGGTCGTGGCGGCCCGATTTCCTGAACAAGGAGACGCTTGGCTACATCAAGGGGCTCAACGCCATCGCCAGGAAGCGCGGCCAGAGCCTGGCGCAGATGGCGGTTGCCTTTGTGCTGCGCGACAAGCGCATGACCTCGGCGCTGATCGGCGCGAGCCGCGTCGAGCAGATCGTCGAGGCGGTCAAGGCGCTCGACAACACCAGCTTCTCCGAGGCCGAACTCAAGGCGATCGAGAAGAATTCCGGCGACGCCGGCATCAATCTCTGGCTGAAGTCGTCGGCGGAGCGGTGAGAGGCTCGCGTCAGAACAGTTGCGTCTTCTCGGCGGCGTTCATGACCTCGTGGCCACCCTCCCAGATCATGCTCAACGCCACATAGGCGATGAGGGCGAGGCCGACATAGGAGATCCACGGGTACTTGTGCATGAGGCGGGCGACGACCGTGGCAGCGAGGCCCATCAGCGCCACCGACAACGCAAGGCCAACGATCAGCACCCAGGTGTGGTTGCGGGCCGTACCGGCAACGGCAAGCACATTGTCGAGCGACATCGACACGTCGGCGACGACGATCTGCATGAGCGCCTGGGCGAAGCCCTTGGGCCTGAGCGCCGCAAGAATGCCGCCAGCTGCAGTGGTGCGCGCGGCGCCCTGCGGCGCCTCCGCTTTGGCCGCATCCCGCGCGAAGTGGTCAGGGTTGTGGGAGCCCTTGCGGATCTCGCGCCAAAGCTTCCAGCACACCCAAAGGAGGAGGATGCCGCCGGCGAAGCGGAGGCCGATCACGCCCAGAAGCTGGATCGCGAAGATCGCGAAAGCGATGCGCAGCACCGCCGCCGCGGCTATGCCGATCATGATCGCCTTGCGGCGAAGCTGGTCCGGCAGGCCCGCCGCAGCCATGCCGACGACAATGGCGTTGTCGCCGGCAAGGACGAGGTCGATAACGATGACCGTCGCCAGTGCTGTGAGTTCGGAACCCATTCTTGGTGGCTACCGGTGAGGCCTGCTACGCCGGAACGGGCGCCGCTGCATCGACCAGCTTCTCGGTCTTGAGATCACGCCACAGGCCGGCGGGGATCGGCGTGTTCCACCACTCGACGATCTCGTTGAATTCGGTCGGCGAACGCGGGCCGGGGATGGTCGCGGAGACCAGCGGATGGGCGAGGGGGAACTGCAGGGCAGCGGCGCCGAGCGGCACCTTGTGCGCGTCGCAGATTGCGGCGATCGCCTTGACCCGCGTCATCACCTCGGCCGGCGCCTTGGCGTAGTTCCACGTCTCGCGTCCGACGAGGATGCCGGAATTGAACGGCCCGCCGATGACGACCGAGGCGCCATGCTTCTCGAGGGCCGGGAAGAGCGTATGCAGCGGCTCCTGTTCGAGCAGCGTGTAGCGGCCGGCGAGGAGGAAGACGTCCCACTGGCCGTGCTGGAGTGCGTCGGAGATGGGCTGGGCCTGATTGACGCCGAGGCCGATGGCCTTGATGTCGCCGGCGGCGCGCAGCTTTTCCAGCGCCTTGTAGGCGCCCTGCATGGCGAGGCGGAACATGCCGGGCTGATACTCGGCGCCGTGCGAATAGGCGTCGACATCGTGGATATAGGCGATGTCGATGTGGTTGAGGCCGAGGCGCTGGAGGCTGTCCTCGTAGGAGCGCATGACCCCATCATAGGAGTAGTCGAAAAAAGGCTCGAAGGGCAGCGGGTTCTGCCACAGATCGGCCGGATCCCGCGGTTTGTGGTTGGGCCGGAGGCGCCGGCCGACCTTGCTCGACAGCACCCAGTCCGTCTGCTTGCGGAGCCCGTCGCCGAGGAGGCGCTCGGAGCGGCCATAGCCGTAGAACGGTGCGGTGTCGAAATAGCGAATGCCCTGGTCGTAGGCGGAGAGGACAAGGATTCGCCCGTCCTCGTCGGTAGCGTGGGCCATATTGCCGGCGAGGGTTGCGCCGCCAAGGCCGAGGACCGTGACCTTTACTTTCGTCTTGCCGATCTGCCGCTGTTCAAATGCCATGGGTTTCCTCGACCTCTTCCTCTGTCTTGGCAACGCGATCCGACGGCCACCTGCTGGGGCGCCGGGTGGGGCGTTGTAGCCGAGCGCGCCCGCAAAGGGTAGCCGGTTCGCCCCGCAAACCCGAGGCAGCGTCTGCGCTTATATGGCGATGGCGTCTGCCGGCACCAGAGGGCCAAGTCGCGATTGCGACGCGGCGAGGGGCGACGTCAATGAAGCGTCGACGGCGGCGCGATGCGCAATGGGCTCAGTGCAGGCACCAGCCCCAATAGACCTGGCCGAACAGGTTGCGTTTCTGGCAGCGGTAGGAGTGGTTGCCCCAGAGATAGCCGGCGCCGGCGCCCACCGCCCCGCCAACGGCCGCGCCGCCGAGGCGTCCGGTGGAGAGGCCGCCGATGGCGGCGCCGATCCCGGCCCCGGTCAATGTCGAATTGGAGACACGGTCGCTGGCACAGCCGGCGAGCGATGCCGCCAGCAGACCGGCCGCGGCAATTGATGTGATGCGCTTCACGTTACCCTCCGTCACAGAAGCCGCGGTCCGAATACGCCCGACTTGCGGCCGTGCAGATTGAACCTCCCGAAAACGCGCGAAGGCATACCCCGTTCCGGCCGGACGCCGGCGGCCGTTCAAGAGTGGGGTCTTAGCACGAGCGCGACGGGGAATCGACGGGCCAGGCGAGGGGTCGCGGGCCCGGCTCAGCGGCGGAATACCCCCATCCAGCGCATTGCCAGGAGCGCTGCGACCGAGACGACGAGCGTGAGGCCGACGGCCCACCAGAAGCCGCCGCTGGTCGCAGTGAACGGCATGCCGCTGAGGTTCATGCCGAACAGGCCGGCAATGAGGGCCGGGGGCAGGAGGAGGGCGGTCAGGATCGACAGTACGTGCAGGTGCCGGTTGGTCTGCTCGGCGAGCTTGACCGTAATTTCCTCCTGCATGAGCCGGGCGCGGTCGCGCACTTCGACGACCTCGTGGTCGATCTCATCAAGGCGAAGCAGAAGCTGGCCGACCGAGCTGTGCAGTGACTCAGCCAGCCCGCCATCGGCATTGAAGCGGCGGAAGAGGGTGCGCAGGCCGTTGAGACGGCGGTGTATGCTGACCGTCGTCATGCGGACGCGGCCAAGGCGCTGGCGCTCGTCGAGGCCGAGATCGCCAAGGATCGAATCCTCGATGGCGTCCGCTTCCGTCGCCAGCTCGCGGGCGATGCGTTCGATGCCGGCGGCAAGCTCGTCGATGATTGCCTTGACGAGGTCGGTGGCGGTCGGGAAGCGCCGGCCTTGCTCGATTGCCTGGCGGATCGCCTCCACGGAGTTGAGGGCGCGACGGCGGCCGGTGATGAGGACGCGCTCGGTCATGACGAAGCGGAGGTGGCCGAAATCGTCGTTGCCGCGGTCGAAGCCGTGGACGAGATCGAAGAAGATGCCGAGGAGGCAGTCGTCGCCGGCGGACAGGCGTTGCGTGTTGTCGCCCGAGCGGAACAGTTCGAGGCCGGTCTTCGGCACGATCGGCGAGGCCGCCAGCCAGCCCTTGGCGCGCATGTCGGTGAGATTGAAATGCAGCCAGGTCCAGCCATCCGGGTTGCCGGCGAGGTCGGCCGTATCGGCGATCGCCTCGGCAGCGCCGCCGGAATCGAAACGGAACCCCCAGATCAGGCCGGGGATGACCTCGGCCATGATCGGAAGCGCCGGCTTCGGCATCGGCCGCGGTCTTTCCGCCAGCGGGTTTTCCTTGTCCATCAGCGAGCGGTCCGGCTCCGTCTGAAACGCCATCTACGTGACAGCCGTGTGACGGTGCGGCGGAAGGCTCGGGCAGGGGCATGCCGTACGGGATCAATCCTCGCGCAGCGCTTCAATGGCGATGAGGCGTTCGCGGGCATGGTCGCCGAGCTCACCGGCGACGGCCGACAGCATTGCCTCGACGAGCAGGAGGAGGCCGGCGGAGGAATCCCAGACCGAGGGCGCGACGACGTGGGCCGGCAGGACGTGGCGGGCGACCTTGGAGATCGGCGACAGCCACTGATCGGTGAACAGCGTCACCGTGGCGCCGCGCTTGGCCGCCTGGCGGGCGAAGTGGTTCAGGTCTTCCGAGTAGCGGCGGATATCGAAGATCACGAATACGTCGCGCTTGCCGACGTCGATAAGCTGATCGAGACGGCCGAGCCGCTCGCCGACGACCCGGCGGACCTGCGGGCGGAGGACCCGCAAATGCGCCACCAGGTATTCGGCGATGGCATCCGTGAAGCGTCCGCCGAGCACATGCACCGGGCGACTGCGATCGACCAGCAGCCGGACCATAGCGTCGAACTCGCCGCGGGCGATGTTGGCCTCCGTCTGACGGATGTTGGCAATGGCGGCTTCGGTGAAATGGCGGAGCGGGTCGTCGTCGTCGGCATCGCCGCCCTTCATCAGCGGCGTCTCGCGCCGCGCCGCGAGTTCGGCGCGCAGCGCCTCCTGGAATGCCCCGTAGCTGGCGAAACCGAGCTTGGCGATCATGCGCAGCACGGTCGGGCCGCTGACACCGGCGGCCTCGCCGAACCGCGCCACCGTATCGAGCCCGGCGACGGGATAGTCGGCCAGCAACCGCTGCGCCGCGCGTCGCTCGTTCTGGGTCAGCCCGCCGAGGTCCCGGCGAACGAGTTCGGCCACGGACGGCCTCGCATCGGATGACATGCCCGCCCTCTCGCTGGGTAAGGGATTTCCACAAGCGATCCGACGCCATTATTTCAGAATTGACGATCATTTGAAGTGCTGTAACGTGTGTTTCTCAGGAATGGCTGACGTCGCCAGGGGTGTTGGCGCGACTGGCAGTTCCCGTGGGGCGGGGTTATGGACAGGCTGCTCGCGTCTGACGAAGAGCCAGCGGTGGAAGTGCGCGATGGCGGCGGTCCGCTGCTGATCGCCTGCGAACACGCATCCAACCGGCTACCCCGCGCGCTTGGCACGCTGGGTCTCTCCGGCCCCGATCTTGAACGGCATATCGCCTGGGATCCGGGCGCCGCCGAGCTATCTCGCCGGGTCGCCGAGCGCCTCGATGCAACGCTGGTGCTCCAGCGCTATTCCCGCCTCGCCCTTCTGCGGACGGTCAAGGATCTCGCCGCCTGGACGGAACGGCTGACCGAGGCCATCCGCGAGAGCTGGGGCGTCGTTGATCTGGCGTCAGCATCGGCGGGGGCGGCAGCTTGATGCTGCGCGAGCATCCGAACTTTCGGCCATCTGGGGTTCGGCTGGCCGTTTGAAGACGCCCGCGGGGCGGGTTGACCGAATTGGTCCTGGATCAACAGGGGAGTGGGGTGACATGGCAGGTGAGACGAAGAAACACGAAGGCGGGGTCTCGTATCACGTCCCCGGTCAGGACTATTTCGCCAAGCGCGGCCTGAAGCGCCACGCCGGTGTCTTTTCGCTTTGGGCGCTGGGGGTCGGCGCGGTCATTTCCGGCGACTTTTCCGGATGGAACCTTGGCTTTGCCGTCGGCGGCTGGGGCGGCATGTTCGTCGCCACGATCATCATTGCCGTCATGTATCTCGGCCTCACCTATTCTATCGCCGAAATGAGCCCGGCGCTGCCGCACACCGGCGGCGCCTATTCGTTCGCGCGCACGGCCTTCGGGCCGTGGGGCGGATTCATCACCGGCATCGCCGAGAACATCGAGTACATCCTGACGCCAGCGGTGGTTGTCTACTTCATCGGCACCTACATGACCGCCATCGTCGGGACGCCGGACGCATTCCAGCCGGTCTGGTGGCTAATCGGCTACGTCGTCTTCGTCGGGCTCAACGTGCGCGGCGTCGCTCTGTCGTTCATGGTCACGGTCGTCGTTACCCTGATCGCCATCGCCATCCTACTGTTCTTCATCGTCAGTGCCGTGTTCTCAGGCCAGTTCGATTTCGCCAAATGGGCGATGAACGTCGGCGTCGACGCCAGTGGAGCGGCCGTGGTGCTACCCGACGGACATGGGCCTTTCCTGCCCTTCGGCGTCCACGGCGTGCTGGCCGCGCTGCCGTTCGCGGTATGGCTGTTCCTCGCCATCGAACAGCTGCCGCTGGCGTCGGAGGAATCGGTCGATCCGAAGCGCGACATGCCGCGCGGCATCATGCTTGGCATGTTCACGCTGATCGGCCTGGGATTCCTCATCCTGATCGTCAACCCGGCCATTCCGGGGGGCGCGTTCGCCTATGGCAGCTCGGGTCAGCCGATCCTCGACGGCTTCGCGGTGCTGTTCGGAAGCAGTTGGGGCAAGGTTCTGTCGCTGTTCGCGGTCCTCGGCTTGGTGGCCAGCTTCCACGCCATAATCTTCGCCTATGGGCGGCAGATTTACTCGCTGTCGCGGGCCGGCTATTTCCCGCACTTCCTGTCGATCACCAGTGGTGAACACAAGACGCCCAACAGGGCGCTCGTCGCCGGCTCGCTGGTCGGCTTCGTCGTCATGCTGGTCGTGTGGTTCACGCAAGGCGGCGAGGCCGCGGGCTCGTTCATCGGCGGCGTGCTCCTCAACATGGCGGTGTTCGGTGCCATGATCTCGTACTTCCTGCAGGCGGTCACCTTCCTTCAGCTACGCCGCAAGTTCCCGAACATCGAGCGTCCGTACAAGAGCCCGTTCGGCACCCTCGGCGCGTCGCTGACGGCAATCATCGCGGTGGTGACCATATACTTCCAGCTTACCGATCCGCTGTACCGCACCGGCGTCGTCGGCGTGCTGATATGGTACCTCATCGCCATCGCCTATTTCGCTGCCTATGGCCGCAACACTCTGGTGTTCTCGCCGGAGGAAGAGTTCGCGGTGAAGACACGCGAAGGCTCCAGCAAGATGTAGGCTTCCGCGATCAAAAGCGGCTAAATCAACCGGCCCGCGCCGCCAGCGCGGGCCGGCAGCAATTTGAAGGGGAGTTCGTCAAATGCCCGGCATGCTGACGATGAAAGAGTTGCAACAGGCGGTCGCCGGCGGCGAGATCGACACCGTCGTCCTCGCCTTCACCGACATGCAGGGCCGCCTGGTCGGCAAGCGGATGCAGGCCGAGTATTTCCTCGACAGCGCCCATGTCGAGACCCACGGCTGCGACTATCTCCTCGCCAACGACATCGACATGGAGCCGGTGCCGGGCTATGCGGCGGCCAACTGGGAGAAGGGCTACGGCGACTTCGTCCTGAAGCCCGACCTTGCCACGCTCCGCCGGCTGCCTTGGCTGCCGGGGACGGCGCTGGTGCTGGCCGACGTTCTCGACCATCACCATCACGAGGATATTCCGCACAGCCCGCGCGCCATTCTGAAAAAGCAGGTGGCGCGGCTGAAGGCGATGAAGATGTCCGCCTTCTTCGCCTCGGAACTGGAGTTCTATCTCTTCGACGAGAGTTACGAGTCCGCGGCCAGCAAGCGCTATGCCGACCTCAAGACCGCCGGCAGCTACATCGAGGACTACCACATCTTCCAGACCACCAAGGAAGAGGGGGTGATGCGGGCGATCCGCACCGGATTGCAGGGCGCCGGCATCCCGGTCGAGAATTCGAAGGGCGAGTGGGGCCCCGGCCAGGAGGAGATCAACGTCCGCTACGCCGACGCGCTGACCATGGCCGACCGGCATGTGATCCTGAAGAATGCCTGCAAGGAGATCGTCCACCTTCAGGGCAAGGCGATCACCTTCATGTCGAAGTGGCGCTACGACCTTGCCGGCTCGTCGAGCCACATCCACGCCTCGCTGTGGGATGCGGCCGGCAAGAAGCCGCTGTTCCTCGACGAGAAAGGCGAGCACGGCATGTCGCCGCTGATGCGCCACTACGTCGCCGGTCAGCTTGCCCATGCCCGCGAGATCACGTGGTTCCTCGCGCCCTACATCAACTCCTACAAGCGCTTCCAGGCCGGCACGTTCGCGCCGACCAAGGCGATCTGGTCGATGGACAACCGCACCGCCGGCTTCCGCCTCTGCGGCGCCGGGACGAAGGGCATCCGCATCGAGTGCCGCGTCGGCGGCGCCGATCTCAACCCCTATCTCGCCTTTGCCGCGCTCCTCGCCGCCGGCCTCGACGGCATCGAGCAAAAGATGGAGCTGGAGGCGCCCCATATCGGCGACGCCTATGTCGGCAAGAAGCTCCGCGAAGTGCCGAAGACGCTCCGCGAGGCGACCGAACTGATGGACAAGTCGAAGATGCTGCGGACAGCCTTTGGCGACGGCGTGATCGACCACTACGTCCACACCGCGGAATGGGAGCAGTTTGAGTACGACCGCCGGGTGACGGACTGGGAGCTGAAGCGCGGGTTTGAGCGGTATTAGTTAGTTGGTTACTATGCAACCTTGACTGCTCCAGCCTCCTGCAGCTAGATCGGGCAATGACCGAAGGAACCAAGTATCACCCGCTATTTGAGCATCTCCTGTTTTCGGGGCAGGGACGCCTTGTCATGGCTTTTTCCGAAATCGAGGGCGTCATTGGCGCCGCCTTGCCACTGTCAGCCCGGCGCCGCGAAGAGTGGTGGACGAATAGCGAAAATGGCCACAGTCAGGCCCGCGCTTGGCGCCGCGCCAGCTATCGGACGTCGAAAGTCGATCTAGTAAACGAGACGGTCGATTTCGTCCTTGAGGATTGGCCAGAGGGCTACCGAAAACCGGTTCTCGCCGGAAAGCATCAGAGGGGCCGCTTGGCGCAGACAGGGCTGTCGGAGCCTGCCCAGCCGGGCTACGAAGTTGTGCCCGATCATGCCCGGGTCCACCCACTCTTCGGGATATGGGAGGGGAAGGTTACACTCGTCCCGGGATACGACTATACCAAGCCGGCCCTTGCCGCGGACGACCCGTGAGCGAGCGGCTTCTGCTCGATACTTGCGCAATCATCTGGATTGCAATGAACCAGCCAATGAAGCCGGACGCAGTAGCGGCGATGAACGCATCTTTCGCCGCCGGGGATAAGGTCCGCGTATCTCCGATTTCGGCATGGGAGTTGGGGTTGCTCAGTTCGAAGGGCCGATTGTCAACGACACGCTCGCCGATGGACCTCTTTGCCGAGGCAATCGCAACGCCGGGGGTGCGGGTCGAGGCTCTTTCCGCAGAGGTGTTGATAGACGCTTCTTTTCTTCCGGGCGTCATCCATGGCGATCCCGCTGACCGCATTCTGATAGCCACGGCACGCAAATTCGATCTGTCCCTTGTGACCCGCGACCAGACGATTCTGGACTATGCAAGGGAGGGTCATGTGCGTGCACTCGCGTGCTGACCCATTGAGGTTCCAATGAACCAGACCCTCCGCATCATCTCGCCAGTCGACGATTCCCTATACGCCGAGCGGCCGCTCGCTGACGACGCCACGGTCGGCGCGACGCTGGCCCGGGCGCGCAAGGCGCAGCGCGACTGGCGGCACGTGCCGGTCGCCGAGCGCTGCAAGATCGGCGCGGCTTTCGTCGACGCGATGGTTGCCGATACGGCGCGGGTCTCGGAGCTCCTCGCCTGGCAGATGGGCCGGCCGATCCGCTACGGAGCTGGCGAGGTGCGGGGCTTCGAGGAGCGGGCCCGCACTATGATCGCGCTGGCGCCGGAATCGCTGGCCGACATCGATGTCGGGCCGAAGCCCGGCTTCAAGCGTTTCATCCGCCGCGAGCCGCTCGGGCTGGTCCTCAATCTGCCGGCCTGGAACTTCCCTTACATGACCGCGCTCAACGCTGTCTTGCCGGCCTTGCTTGCCGGCAACACGGTGGTGATGAAGCACTCAAGCCAGACCGCGCTCGTCGCCGAGCATTTCGCCGATTGCTTCAAAAAGGCGAATCTTCCGAAAGACGTATTCCAGTTCCTTCACATGTCGCACGAGGCTACCGAGGCGGCGATCAAGTCCGGCCTTGTCGATCAGATCGGCTTTACTGGCTCGACCGCCGGCGGGCGCGCGATCATGGCGGCGGTCGCCGCGGCGCCGAATTTCCCGGCAACCTGCCTCGAGCTCGGCGGCAAGGATCCGGCCTATGTCCGGCCCGATGCCAACCTTGCCTTTGCCGTCGAGAACATCATCGACGGTGGTTATTTCAACTCCGGGCAATCGTGCTGCGGCATCGAGCGCATCTATGTCCACGAGGCGGTCTACGACGCCTTCGTCGAGGGCGCGGTCGCGACCCTCAACGCCTACAAGCTCGGTAACCCGACCGACCCGGAAACCACTCTCGGGCCGCTGGTGCGGACGCGGACCGCCGACTATGTCCGCGACCAGGTAAAGGCAGCGATCGCCAAGGGTGCAAAAGCCCTCATCGATCCACGCCACTTCCGCGAGGCGCGCTCCGGCACGCCTTATCTGGCGCCGCAGCTTCTCGTCGATGTCGATCACTCCATGGCGATCATGACCGAGGAGACCTTCGGCCCGGCTCACGGCGTCATGAAGGTGAGGTCGGATGAGGAGGCCATCGCGCTGATGAACGACTCGCCCTTCGGCCTGACGGCCTCGATCTGGACGGAGGATGTGGAGGCGGCGGAGCATATCGGCGATGGCATCGAGACCGGAACGGTCTACATGAACCGGGCCGACTATCTCGATCCGGCCCTCGCCTGGGTCGGGGTCAAGGAGTCGGGGCGGGGGGTGACGCTCTCGAAGATCGGCTACGAGCACCTGACGCGCCCGAAGAGCTTCCACCTCAGGACGGCGACCCGCTGATCGCTGCCTTCCGCGATCAAGGGCAGACAGTCAGACCCGAAACGATCGGAGACGCGTGCAAGATGCTGCTGCCCCAGGAAATCATCCGCAAGAAGCGGGACGGCGGAACGCTGACAAGGGAGGAAATCGCCGCCTTCGTCGGCTGGGCGACCGACGACATTGTCTCGGAAGGCCAGATCGGCGCCTTCACGATGGCCGTGTTTCTCCGCGGCATGACCGTTCCCGAGGTCACGGCCCTGACGCTTGCCATGCGCGATTCCGGCCGGGTGATCGACTGGAGCGGGCAGGGGCTCGATACCAGCCGCATCATCGAGAAGCACTCCTCGGCCGGTGTCGGCGACGAGAAGGTGACCCTCCTCGTCGTGCCGCTCGCCGCTGCCTGCGGCGTGATTGCGCCGAACGTCACCGGGCGCGGGATCGATTATTGCGGCGGCGAGGTCGACATGCTCGACAGCATCCCCGGCTATGCCATCGAGCCTTCGCCCGAGCTGTTCATGCGCGTGGTCAAGGATGTCGGCTGCGCCATCGTCGGGCCGACTCTCGACCTCGCACCGGCCGACCGGAAGATCTTCTATGTCCGCGACGTCAGCGGCACGGTCGAGAGCGTGCCGCTCATCACCGGCTCGATCCTGTCGAAAAAACTCGCCGCCGGCCCGCGCGGACTGGTGACGTCGGTCGGCTGCGGCTCAGGCGCTTTCATGAAGACAATCGAGGAAGCCCGGGCACTGGCGAACAGCATGGGCGAGGTGGCGGCCGATGCCGGCCTCCCCAACGTCATGCTGATCACCGACCTCAATTCCGTCCTCGGCACCACCGTTGGCAATGCGCTGGAGGTGATCGAGGTTGTCGACTTTCTCACGGGCAAATATCGCGATCCGCGCACGGAGGAGCTGACGCTCATCATTGCCGCCGAGATGATCGTGCTCGCCGGCATTGTGCCGGATCTGGTGGCGGCGCGGGCGCTTGCCAAGGCGAAGCTCGACGATGGCAGCGCGGCCGAGCGCTTCGGTCGCATGGTCGAGGCGCTTGGCGGTCCGCGGGGGTTCGTCGCGGCGCCGGAGCGCCATCTGCCGGCGACGCCGATCATCCGTCCCGTCCATGCCGCGCAGCCGGGCTATGTCGCCAGCATGGATACCAAGGCGATTGGCTTGACGCTGGTCGGCCTCGGCGGCGGGCGCAAGCGACCGTCGGAGCCGATCGACTTTTCGGTCGGCATGACGGCCTTTGTCCAACTCGGCGAGCGCGCCGATGCCGAACGTCCGGTCTGCGTCGTTCACGCGCTCAGCGAAAAGAGCTATGACGCGGCGGCTGAAAGCATCCGCGCCGCCATCCATACGAGCCCAACGCCGCAGCCGGCGGCCGGGCCGATCGTGCGCGAGCGCATCGCTCGCGGCACCTGACCCGCTATCCATCGAGGCAACCCATGCTGGACCGCTACTCCTCGCTGAAGGCCAACTGGTCGTACCCGACGGCGATCCGCTTCGGGGCGGGGCGGATTGTCGAGTTG
>JBDTLN010000002.1:0-16030 GCA_039934795.1 Bauldia sp.
GCCGGTGCGATAGCGGATGGTCTTTGAGCCGGCGCTGCGGAACATCGTTCCCGAGTGGCAGGAATCGGCGACGAGCACCACCTCGATGCCCTTGTTGTCGGCCTCCTTCAGCCACTCATACATCTCGTCGTCGACGATCCGCTCGAGGGAGCCGGGTCCCTCGCCCTGATAGCCGGCAAGGAGGAAGTTCTCGTTAAGGCCGTCAGCCTCGCCGTGACGGCCGGGCGGCTCCGGTTCCTGGCCGCCATGGCCGGCATAGGAGAAGACGATCGTGTCGCTCGGCTCGGCCTTGGCGACCAGCTTCTGCCAACCAGCGCGGATCGCCGCCTTGGTCGCCTGCCCGTCATGCAGTTCGATCACTTCGTCGGCGCCGGCGGCGCGAAGCGCCGCGGCGATGCCGGCGGCATCGTTAACGGCGCCTTGCAGGTCGTTGACCGTGCCGAGATAGTCGTCGATGCCGACAATGAGGCCGTAGAGCGCATCGGCCGCATGCGCCGGGACAGCGGCAAACCCGGCCAGCACAGCCAGAACCGCCGGCCAGCGCGCCGCCCTTTCCCTGCCTCGCCTTGCTCCGCGGTCCATGGCTTCTGCCTTTAACCCGTCGCGACGTGCCTGCCCTAGACTGCAGACCCTGAACAACGGCTGAATAGGGAAAATCAGCTCGTCGGCTCGACCTTCTTCGGCGACTGGTTCTCGATGGGCTGGAGCGACTTGAGGTAGGCGCCGATCGCCGCGACCGTGCCCGGCCGCAATTCGTCGGCGGCCTTCAGCTCGCGCGTCACCTGCGCCATCTCCCCTCCCAGCGAATCGAACGTCAGCGGCGACAGGCCGCCCGTCAGTACTGTGACAATATCCTCATGGCTGAGCGAGCCAATGCCCGTCTTCACGTCGGGCGTGATGTTGGGGATCCAGCCCTTGCCGTCCGGGTCCGGACCGCCGCCATAGGCCCGGCTTTCGTCGATCGCCTTGGCGATGTTGCGCGGACTGTGGCATTCGCCGCAATGACCGGGAGCACGGACAAGATAGGCGCCGAGATTGACTTCCTCGGTCGCCGCCGGGTCCGGCTGGAAGGTCTTGCCGTCAATGTAGAGGAGCTTCCACGCGCCGGTGCCGCGCCGGATGCTGAACGGAAAGAGAAGCTCGTGGGCCGGCACCGCCTGCGCGACCGGCGGCAGCGTGTCGAGGAAAGCCTTCAGGTCGATGATGTCCTCGATCTTCATGCGCTGGTACGAATAATAGGGAAACGCCGGATAGAGATGCGAGCCGTCCGGCGCTACGCCCATCTTCATGGCGTTGACGAAATCGAGCGTCGACCATTTGCCGATGCCGTTCTCCGGATCGGGCGAAATGTTGGGGACGTGGAATTTGCCGACCGGCGTGTCGAGCACCAGGCCGCCGCCAAGCTTCAGCCGGTCGTCGCCCTTGGCCGCCCGGTCGGAATGGCATGAATCACAGCCGCCGGCGTGGAACATGAACGCGCCATTGGCCAAATCGGGTGTGTGATCGGGGAGGTCCGTGGCGGCCAGCGTTTTCGGCGCCGTCAGCACCCAACCGATGACCGCGCCTATGACGGCCAGAACGACGATGAGGCCAATCAGCTTGCGGATCATGCCCTGGCCCCCGTCCGTCTGCCGCCAAATGAGAGACTCGGGCCACGCCGGCTAAAACAGCCGTTTCTGCCCTTCGCCACGGCTGGTATGATGACAAGCCGCCGCGACAAGGGCAAGACGGCGCGGGGCGGCCCGTGAAGGAGCGCACCATGGCTGGCCGGCGGGTCACGCGACGCACAAGCGGACTGCGGGCAGCGCTGGCGCTGGTCGCGCTTCTCTTCTCGGGCATCTGTGCCCTCGCGGAGCCGCGCCTCGCCCTCGTCATCGGCAACTCCGCCTACGCCGCCGGCGCGGCGCTCGCCAACCCCGCCAACGATGCCGCCCTGATGGCGGACAAGCTCCGCAGCGTCGGCTTCGAAGTTACCGCCCTTCCCGACCTGGACCAGCGGGGGATGAAGCGCGCCGTCGGCGACTTCGCCGAGAAGGTGGCGACGGCGGGCGACGGCGCGGTGGCGCTCTTCTTCTACGCCGGCCACGGCATCCAGGTCGGCGGCATCAACTATCTCATCCCGGTCGACGCCGACATTCGCCAGGAGAGCGACGTGGCCATTCAGTCGATGGCGCTGCCCGATGTCCTCGACGCGATCGAGCAGGGGCGCGCCTCGGTGAATATCGTCATCCTGGACGCGTGCCGCGACAATCCGCTGAAGCGGAGCTTCCGCTCGGCCACTCGAGGCCTGGCGCGGGTCAATGCACCGGCCGAATCGATCGTCGCCTTTTCGACGGCGGAGGGCGAGACGGCCGCCGACGGCACCGGGGCCAACAGCCCCTACACCACGGCGCTCGCCGCGACGCTGGTCACGCCGGGCCTGCCCATCGAGCAGGTCTTCAAGCAGGTCGGCCGCAAGGTGAAGGAAGCGACCGGCAGCTCCCAGCTCCCCTTCGTCGCTTCCAATCTCTACAACGATTTCACTTTCGTGCCGACTGGCAGCGCCGCCGAGTCGCCGGCGACCCCGACGACCCCGGCACTGGCGAACCCCGGCCCCGACCGCGCCGAGGACGACTACCTCGTTGCCATCCAGCTCGACACGGTCGAGGGCTATCGCGACTTCCTCCTCCGCCATTCCGACTCCGCCCGGGCGGCGCAGATCCGCAACGTCCTTGCCGTCAAGGTCGAGGACGAGGCCTGGCAGCGGGCCGAAGTCGCCGGCACGCCCGTCGAGCTCCGCAAATATCTCGCCGCCTTTCCCGACGGCCCGCACGCCGCCGAGGTGGGTCAGATGATCGCCGCCCTTGCCGCGCCGCCACCCCAGCCCGAGCCGCCGCCGGCCGCCCCGGCCCGCCGCGGCGACAATTGCGACCCGCCCGGCGCCTATCGCGTCGTCGACATACCGTCGAACGACATCCTTTCCATTCGCTCCGCCGCGGGAAAGCAGTTCCCAGAGATCGCCCAGATACCTCCGGGTGGAGGCGGCGTCGCGATCGGGCGCTGCATCGCCGTGGACGGCTACGAGTACCCGTGGTGCGAAGTCAGCTACGACTGTACCGGTGGCTGGGCCTACGCGCGCTACCTCGCCGACCCGCAAGGCAACCGGCCGGGGCTGACGGGCGCCGCCACGGCGAGCGCCGGCCCCGAGACGTATCGCGTCACCGGGGTTCAGGAGTGGGACGTCCTCAACATGCGCTCCGGCCCGGGGACAAACTACCCGATCGTCGTCCCCATCCCGCCCGACGGTCGCGGGGTCAGCGTCGGCTCCTGCCGCCGCGTCGGCGGCTTCGCAACCAAATGGTGCTCGGCGTCATGGCAGGGCTATAGCGGCTGGGCATCCGCCTGCTGCCTTACCGGCGAGCGCACCGGCCGCCGGGCGGATTAGGAAACACCAGTCCTTTCCGCTGCTTGAACCGTGCCGCTTCTATGCCCATATGCTGCTCTGCGGGGTTACCCCGCCCGGATGCCGAATGCGGGTCCGGGCCTGCTGAATCGGTCGCTTGTGAGAGGACCAGTCGCCATGACGCGCATTTCCGCGTTTTCCAGTCCCCTGCTGCTCGGTTTCGACGAAGTCGAGCGCGCACTTGACCGGCTTTCCAAGGCCGCCGGGGACGGCTATCCGCCTTACAATATCGAGCGACTGCCGAAGAGCGAAGCGCGCGGCGAAGTGCTGCGCATCACGCTCGCCGTCGCCGGCTTTTCCGACGACGAGCTGGAGGTTTCGGTCGAGGAGAACGAACTTCTCGTCCGCGGCCGCCAGAAAGATGAACCGGCGCGGACCTATCTCCATCGCGGCATCGCCGCGCGCCAGTTCCAGAAAACGTTCGTGCTTGCCGAGGGCATCGAAGTGGTCGGTGCCGAACTTAAGGACGGACTATTGTCGATCGACCTGATGCGACCGCTTGCCGAGCGCGTCGCGCGGCGGATCGAAATCAACGGGCGCGGCTGAAGCCGGCCCGCTAAGGAGTGAAGATCATGACCCTGGAAAGAGTTACCGTAACGCCAGAAATCCTCGCCGGTCTCGGCGGCGGCCGCATTGCCTATGCGAAGCCGCTACGCTCCGACGACGTCAAGACGCTGTTCCCGAACGTTCCACCGCTTGCGCCGGGTCTCGACCTGTGGGCGCTCCTCGCCGCGGACGGCACGCCGATCATGCTCGCCGACAGCCGCGAGGCAGTGATGATGAATGCCCATGAGCACGATCTGGAGATGGTCAGCGTCCACTGACCGTCGCCGGCCGGCGATCCCGTCCAGCCATCAGGCGGCGTGGGGCGTCGCCGAGGCGGTAAGCACCGCGTAGAGCGCCGACTTGTCGGTCGCGGCGCGAAGCTTGCCGGCGATGCCCGGCTCGCGCAGCAGCCGGGCGATGCGGGCGAGCGCCTTGAGGTGATCAGCACCGGCGCCCTCCGGCGCCAGCAGCAGAAAAACCAGATCGACCGGCTGGTCGTCTAGCGCTTCAAAGTCGATAGGCCTGGCGAGACGCGCGAACAGGCCGACGATGCGACCAAGCTTGGCCAGCTTGCCGTGCGGGATGGCGATGCCGCCGCCGACGCCGGTCGAGCCGAGGCGTTCGCGCTGCAGGAGCGTGTCGATGATCTCGCGCTCCTCGAGGCCGGTCACCGCCGCCGCCTTCTCGGAAAGCGCCTGGATCGCCTGCTTCTTGCTGTTCGCCTTCAGCGAACCGAGGATCGCTTCCGGGCTGATCAGATCGCTCAAATCCATCGCATCAGTTCCAGTAAATCCTGTGACCGCCGATCCGGCATCAAACCCGCCGGCGAAAGATTGGTTTCAGCGGCCTGGCGGGGCTTTCGCGGCTTGCAGCGACGGGTCGATCCAGCCGATATGACCGTCGGCGCGGCGGTAGACGACGTTGATGCCGCCATGGCCGGCGTGGCGGAACACGACCACCGGCAAATCCGCGAGGTCCATCGCCATCACCGCGCCGCTGACCGTCATGGTCTCCAGCACGGTCGTCTCCTCGGCGACAATCGTCGGCGTATCGCCGGCCGGCGCTTCGGTGTCATCGTCAGGTGCGGCGAGGACATACGACACCGCGGCAGCCGGTTCGCCGCGCCTGCCATGGGTGTGGTGATCCTTCAGCCTTCCCTTGTAGCGGCGCAGCCGTTTCTCGATACGGTCGGCGGACATCTCGAAACTCTGGTGCGCGTCCTGCGCGCTGCCTTCGCTCTGCAAGACGATGCCGGTATCGAGATGGATCACGCACTCGGCGCGAAACCCCGACCCCTCGCGCGACACGACGACATGGCCGGTGAAGCCGCCGTCGAAATATTTGGCGATGGCATCGCCGACGCGCGCATCGATATGGCTGCGCAGCGTTTCGCCAATGTCCAGATTCTTGCCGGAGATGCGCAGACTCATGGGCGATTCGAACCTTCTCGTCGTCGCTCTGGTTGGCCCTCGCGAAGGGGCGCCTTCCATGTGCCGGCACGCGCCGAAAAAACAACCGGGCAGCCGCTGTTTCGTGTGGTGCGGCCAGCCCCCGTTCGACGCTGGGCGCACTTTCTAGGGACGCTGGCCGGACAAGTCAACCGATGCCGGAGGCCGCAGGCGGTGCCGAAAAAAGCCACGGTTCGAACCGGCTCAGCCCGGTGCCTGCTTGTCGCGGCGGCGCTGAACCGACGATGGAATCCGCATGGCTTCGCGATACTTGGCGACCGTGCGCCGGGCGATGTCGATGCCCGACTCACGGAGCGCGCCGACGATCGTGTCGTCGGACAGGATGTCGGTCGTCGCCTCTTCGTCGATCATCCGCCGGATGCGGAAGCGCACGGCTTCGGCGGAATGCGCTTCGCCGCCGCGCGCCGACGAGGCGATGGACGCGGTGAAGAAGTATTTCAGCTCGAAAATGCCGCGCGGCGTCGCCATGTACTTGTTCGAGGTGACGCGGCTCACCGTCGATTCGTGCATACCGATCGCCTCGGCCACGGTCTTCAGGTTGAGCGGCCTCAGATACTGAACGCCCTGAACAAGAAAGGCGTCCTGCTGGCGGACGATTTCGCTCGCCACCTTGAGGATCGTGCGGGCGCGCTGGTCGAGGCTCTTGACCAGCCAGTTGGCGGTCTGCAGGCACTCCGACATGAACGCCTTGTCGGTATCGGTGCGGCGCCCCTTGGCGACCCTGGCGTAGTAGCTCTGGTTGACGAGCACGCGGGGCAGCGTGCCGGTGTTCAGCTCGATCAGCCAGTCGCCGTCCGGCCCCTGACGGACCAGCACGTCGGGTATCACCGGCTGGACGACGGCATTGCCGAAAGCGTTGCCGGGCTTGGGGTCGAGCCGACGGATTTCGGCCAGCATCTCGACGAGATCCTCCTCGTCGACGCCGCAGAGGCGGCGGAGGGCCGTGTGATCGCGCCGGGCGACGAGATCGAGATTAGCGACCAGCGCCGCCATCGCCGGGTCGAGGCGGTCGCGTTCGGCAAGCTGCAACGAGAGGCATTCGCCGAGGTCACGGGCGGCAATGCCCGGCGGGTCGAAGGACTGGACGAGCGCCAGCACTTCCTCGACGACGGCGAGCGGCGCGCCAAGGCGCTCGGCGACAGAGCCTAAGTCGGTGCGCAGATACCCGGCCTCGTCGATTTCATCGATCAGGGCGTGGCCGACGAGGCGCCTCACTTGATCGGGGACGGCAAGGCCGAGCTGGTCGGAAAGATGGTCGGCGAGCGATTTGTCCTCGGCGACGAAGGCCTCAATATTGTAGTCCTCGGCGCTCACCGCCTGGCGCGATGGCGCGTTCGCCCAGCTCTCGACGGGCAATACCGGGGCGGCATCGCCGGCGCCCCGGCCGTGATCGTCGGGAAAGACATTGGCGAGGTCGGTGTCGAGCTTGCCGGCGATTGCGTCAGGGTCGACCTCGAGCCTGCTTTCAAGCCAGTCCCCCGGCTCACCGGCTGGTTCGCCACGGTCACTTTCGCCGCCGCGATCGTCCTCGCCCGCCATCGCCTCGGGCGCTTCAGGCACATCGTCACGCTCGAGCAGCGGGTTCCGCTCCAGTTCGGCTTCGACATAGGCAATGAGGTCGAGATTGGACAATTGCAGCAGCTTGATCGCCTGCATCAGCTGCGGCGTCATCACCAGCGACTGGCTGTGCCGAAGTTCGAGTTTGGGCGAAAGGGGCATGGCTACGCGGCGGCGGGACTTAACTGGTCCGAATTTTGCTTGTCATTGCTTTCGTAGCTGAAGCCGTCGCCGAGTCAAAGTCTAAATTCCTCGCCAAGGTAAAGCCGCCGGACCTCCGGGCTGGAGACGATGTCGTCCGGTCGCCCTTCGTAGAGCACCTCGCCCGAGTGAATGATGTAGGCGCGGTCGATGAGGCCGAGCGTTTCCCTGACATTGTGGTCGGTGATCAGCACGCCGATGCCAAGGTCGGTAAGGTGGCGGACCAGCGACTGAATGTCGCCGACAGCGATCGGGTCGACGCCGGTGAAAGGCTCGTCGAGGAGCATGAAGGCCGGCCGGCTCGCCAGGGCCCGCGCGATCTCGCAGCGCCGCCGCTCGCCTCCCGACAGCGACATCGCCTGCGCATCACGGAGGTGCGAAATGTGGAATTCGTCCATGAGCGCGTCGATCTGGTCCTGGCGTTGGGCGGGATCCGGCTCGACGACTTCCATGACGGCGCGGATGTTGCCCTCGACCGTCATGCCGCGAAAGATCGACGTCTCCTGCGGCAGGTAGCCGATGCCGAGACGGGCGCGCCGGTACATGGGCATGCCGGTGACGTCGTGACCGTCCAGTTCGATCGTGCCGTCATCCGCCTTGATGAGCCCAGTGATCATATAAAAGATCGTCGTCTTGCCGGCGCCGTTGGGCCCCAGCAGCCCGACCGCCTCGCCACGCGCCACGGCGAGGCTCGCATTGTGAACCGCGACGTGCCGGCGGTAGGACTTGCGGAGACCGCTGGCGACCAGCCAGCCCCGGCCGCCGGCCTCCGGAATGAGCCGCGACGGCGGCACCTCCTCGGCGGCGTAATCGGATCCCGATCGTTCGCGATCGCGAGGCCTGCGGCCAGATTGGCTGAGAACGCTCAAGCGCACCGTTCCGGATGACGACGAGTTTCAAGTAGATCGCGGCGATGCCGAAGTCGAGGGTCAGCCATCCGGCTTTGGCGGCACCGGAGTCTTACCGGCCCCCTTGCCGTTCCCGGTTCCCTTTCCGCCCGTCGCACTTTTGCCGCCGGGAACCTGCATTTCGCCCGGCGTAAACTCACCCTTGATCCGGCCGCCGCTCTGCTCGACCCGGGCTACGCCGTTGGTGAGATCGATGGTCAGCCGGTCGCCGGTGATGTGGCTGTCGCCCTGGCGCAAAACAACATTGCCGGCCAACACCACCGTATTGGCGACGGCGTTGAAGACGGCGTTGTCGCCGGTGGCGGTCTGCACACCCGAGGTGACAACCACCTTGCCGGATGCCTCGATCCGGCTGAACGATCTCTTGTTCGCCGATTTTTGCGGTACCGGGGCGGCCGGCGCCGGTTCGGCGGCGACCTTCCCGGCTCCCGCTCCCTCGTCGGCGGTCGCTTTCTTCGGGGCCGGCGGTTTCGCCTCGACATCCTGGAAAAGGCTCACCGTGGCCGCTTTCAGCGTCGTGTCGCCGCGACGGATGATCACCCCGCCGCTGAACTTGGAGATGCGCTGCTTGCCGCTTTCAGTGATCTCAAGGAGGCCGGCGTCGACGTTGATCGGGTCCTTCGAATTCGACTGGAACCCGGTGAACATGGCCGATGCCGGGTCGGCGCCGGCGGGGGCGGTCGCCAGCCCAGCCTGGGCCAGAAACATGAGGCCGACGAGAAGGGGCTTGCCCATCACTTGACCGCCTCTGCCTTCGGCGTGGCGGCAATGCCATCCCCGGCCTTCGGCGCGTAAGTGATGGAGACATTCTTAAACCGGATCGTGCCACCGCCGTCCTGCATGGTCACGCCCGATGCATGCAGTTCGCCCTCGGCGTTGGTGATGACGACCGGCGTTTCGGAGACCAGCGTCTTCTTTTCGAAGTCCACCGCGGCCTCGCCAAGGCTGATGGTGACGCCGTCCGTGGTCTTCACCGAAACTCCGTCCTTGAGGATCAGGCTCTGTCGCGTGCTGTCATACACGCCGGCCTTGGCCGCCAGCGTCGCAGTGCCGTCAGCATTGACCCCGAAAGTGCCGGCGATCTCCTCAAGGCGGACGACGTTCGGATTGGCGAGGTCCTGGATCGCCCGGGCGGCCGCGATCTCATAGGACTGGGCGGTACCCTTGAAGCCGGAAAACCGCGGCTTGTCGATCGTCAGGCTCTTGGTATCGAGATTGAGCCCGCTCATGGAAAACCCATCGAACCGCGGCATCAGTTTGTAAACGGTGACGAAGCCGACAATGCCGAGGATCGCTACGCCTGGTAGAATGAGCTTCAGCCAGCGGACCAGCCGGCTGCGGCTGCGGGCGCGTTCATATTCGACTTCGCCGCGCGCCGCATAGACCTTGATCGTCCGGCGCGACGGAGGCCGCAGGTCGCTGGTGAGTTCGGTCATTGTCGCCAGCCTACCGCAATCCGCCGGCCTGCCCTAATGGGCGAAGATGTCGTCCTCGCCCCAACCGGCAAGGTCGAGCCTCGCCCGCGTGGCGAGAAATCCGAAGCAGGCCGCGGCGAGCGCCGTCCGGCCTTCCCGGGCCAGCCGGTCCTCCAGCTTCGTCTTGAGGGCATGGAGGTGGATGACGTCCGAGGCTGCATAGGCAAGCTGCGCCTCGCTGAGGGTCGCCGCCGCCCAGTCGGAGCTCTGCTGCTGCTTGGAGAGATCGATATCGAGCAAATCCTTGACGAGGTCCTTCAGCCCATGCCGGTCGGTATAGGTACGCGTCAGCTTCGAGGCGATTTTGGTGCAGAAAAGCGGCGAGGCCATGACGCCGAACGAATGGTCGAGGACGGCGACATCAAAGCGGGCAAAGTGAAATATCTTGGTGACCGATGCGTCGCCGAGCAGCCGGGAAAGGTTCGGCGCCTCGCGCTGGCCGGCGGCGATCTGCACGATGTCGGCACTGCCGTCGCCGGGCGAAAGCTGGACTAGGCACAGCCGGTCGCGATGCGGATTGAGCCCCAGCGTTTCGGTATCGATCGCCACCGACCCGCGGTAACGCGAAAGATCCGGCAGGTCGCCCTTGTGGAATCGAATGGTCATGCGGTCATCCTGGCTGCAAAGTCCTAAAATTTCGAACCGGCAGAGGAATGGCAGAAGGCCGGTCCCGGCGCCAGCATGCCGCCCCCGCCCAAACGAAACGCCGGCGGGGAGGCCCGCCGGCGCTTCACAAGCTTAGTCGATCCTAGCGGATGCCCGCGTCGATCAGGGCGGTCAGCGTGTCGATCGTCGTCGGCGTGATGGTGCCGGCGCCCGTGTTGATCGCCAGGCCGGGCATCTGATACTTCGCCGTCAGCACGCATTGCAGGACCGGCAGGAAACCCTGCAGGTAAAGCAGTTGATCGAGGGTGGCCGAGATATAGCCATCCTTCAGTCCGGCGATCGTCGCGGGGGCGAGGTCGATGCCGCCGACGACGATTTCACCCGGCTTCTTGCCGGCCTTCTTCAAGGCGTCCCCGAGAATGCCGGTAATCGAGCCATGCTGCGTGCCGATTGCCTTCAGGTTCGGGTGGCTCTGGATATAGGCCACCAGAACCGGCACGGCGAGCGACGCATCGCTGTTGGCTTCCTGGCTGATGTCGATGCGGTCGACCTTGAGACCGGCCTTCTCCAGCGTGTCGGCGAGGCCCTTGCCGGACTGGCTCCGCTCGGCTTGGCTGAACGGGTCGTAGACCATGGCCTCGTCACCCGCCTTCAGTCCCTGGGCGAGCATGCCCTGTGCCGTGATGACGCCGCCCGCGTAGAGGTCGACGCCGGCGTAACCCATGCCCTTCGGCCCGAACTCGAGCTGAAGGCTGCTCATTGGCGAGTTGCCGACCGTGACAACGATACCCTGGTCGACGGCCGACTTGACGATGTCGTGGAAGGCGTCGGCGCCGGGGTGGCCCATGATTTCGATGCAGCTTGGCTTGGCGGCGACAGCATCCTTGAACTGGTTGATCATGACCGCCGGATCCCAGCCGGAGAACGTCGCCTTGAGATCGACGCCGAGGGCCGCGGCGGCCTGGGCGGCGCCGGTCTGACGGGCGAGTGTGGCACCATCGCCAGCGTTGCCGCCCATCTGCATGTACATCGACAGGCCCTTGCCGATTGGATCGTCGGCAAGCGCGGGACCGAGGCCGACAATAAGTGCCGCCGCTGCGGTGCCCGCCATCATTAGCTTGGACAAGGTCATTTGTTTCTCTCCCTCTCAGTCTCCCGCCCCCGCGCCGCGTGACGCAGGCCGGCGGCAATCATTCGGCCGGACGCGCCGTGCCGAAAGCACTCAGGCGCCCGATTCGCACCATGAAGGCGCTGCGCCGCTGCGGTTCTTCGACATGAAGGTAGAAGATGATGGCAATCAGGAAGATGAGGCCGCGTACCGTGTTGACCCAGGCGCCGGTAAGTCCGGTCGCCACAAGGCCTGGCTCGACGATAGCGATGATGAAGCAGCCAACGATCGTCCCGATGACGGTCGCCTTGCCGCCGAAGATCGACGTGCCGCCGATCAACACCGAGGCGATGGCAAGCAGCAGGTAGCCCTGACCCTGATTGCCGAAATAATTCTTGTTCTCGAGCGTCAGGAAGATCGAGGCGATCGCCGCCAGAAATCCCATGAGCATGAACAGCTTGATCTTCTCGCGGTCGACGTCGATGCCGACGACGCGCGAGACGTCATTGGAGTCGCCGAGGAACAGCGTGTGTTCGCCAAAGCGGTGGCGGTTGAGAATGAACCACATGATGACGACGATGATCGCCGTCCACAGCGCCTGAATGGGAACCTGCTGCAACCAGTCCGTGGTCGAGGAGGCGAAGGGCCGACCAACCAGCATCTGCCAGACTGAACTCGCCTCGGCGGTGCGCAGCGCATAGGACTTGCCGCCGGACATGACCGTCGCCATGCCGTACCAGAAGAACTGGGTGCCGAGGGTGGCGATGAAGGATGGAATGCCGATCTTGGCGACGAGGATGCCGTTGACGAAGCCGATGAACAGGCCGGCGATGAGCGCCGCAACGACGCCGCACCACTGCACGATCTGCGCCGCCAGCGGCGAAGCCAGCCAGTCGCCCTCCCGGGCGCCGGACACAGCGACCAGCCAGTCGGGGCCTTCCTTGAAGATGACCGCGAAGGTGAATCCGGAGAAACCGATGATCGCCGGAAAGCAGAGGTCGATTTCGCCAGCGCCGATGATGAAGGTGAGCCCGACGGCAAGCAGGATGATCGGCGGCAGCGTCGACAGGAAGGTGGTGTACTGGAACGGCCGCAGGAACACCTCGGGCGAGAGGTACATGAAGAGTATCAGCAGCACGACAAAGACGAGGATGATTGGAAGACCCTCGACCCTCTGGAACGCCGAAACCGCTCTTTGCCGTGCCATGCCGTGCCCCCGCCTCAGCTTTTGTGCTGCAGGTCGATGAGGAATTCGGTGAGTTCGACCACCGACATGTCCTTCGGCAGAATTTCGGCAACGATCGACCCGCGGTCGAGGACGATCAGCCGGTCGGCGACCTCGTGCACATGGGCGAGATTGTGCTCGATATAGATGCAGGCGCGGCCCGACGTCTTGATGCGACGGACGAAGTCGAGGACCTTGCGCACTTCGGCGACGCCAAGGGCCGCCGTCGGTTCATCGAGAATGATGAGATCGGCGTTGTAGTGCATGGCGCGGCCGATCGCGATCCCCTGCCGCTCGCCGCCGGACAGGTTGCCAATCGTCGAGTCGACGGTGATGCCGACGCCGCGAAAGCCGATGACATCCATCAGGATCTGGTTGGCGATTTTCTTTTCGCGCTTGATGTCGATGAAGCCGAAACGGTTGGTGAGCTGGCGTCCGACGAAGAAGTTGCGCCACAGCGGCTGCTTCTCGGCGAGCGACTTGTCCTGGTAGACGGTCTCGATCGACAGGTCGTGGGCCATGCGGACCGAGTAGTCGGAGAGGTTGATCTCCCGGTCGCGGATGAAAATTCGTCCCGAAGTTGGGCTGAGGACCCCGGTCATCACCTTGATCAGAGTGGATTTTCCGGCGCCATTGTCGCCGATTAGTCCGACGATTTCATTGCGGCCGATGGCGAGGCTGATGTCGCGCAGCGCCTGGATCGGTCCGAAGAATTTCTGGACATCTGCCAGCCGAATTATGTTCGCGACGGCGGCGGCCTCGCGGTCGGATGCCATGGCGACGGTCATCGAGAACCGCCATTTCCGCTGGGGCGGCGCGCGCGGAGGCCCGGCGACAGGCCGCCGTCAGTCATTTTCGACAAGGGCGGCTCCTCCCGAGATCGCTTTGTTTATCGTCTTGGTCGCGCCCGCCCTTATTCATCATACTAAAGAGAGAACGCGTCAAGCCCGACGTATGCCCGTCAGACGCCCAGACGACGCGCGGCCGGCTTCAGCCACGACGTTGGACAAAGCGGCGGCGCATCGCATTTCCCCACGCACCGCCAACATTGCCCAAGTTTAAGATGACTCTGTGGGAGCGTTGGCCATAGCGTTCGCTCAACCTGCCGTTCGACCGAAGAAGGCAAGCCATGAAATTGCCTGTCAGGCTCGCGACGTTTTCGGCCATGAGTTTGATCTTCGTTGGCGGGGCTGTTGCCGGGGCGCCGTTAAAGGGCATCGACGTAAAACTCGGGAGAAACCCGGGCGGCGGATGTGCGGTTCGGGCATCCAACCAATGTACGTCTCAGGCAAGCGATCAAAACGGTAACTTCAATTTCGGGGTGCTGCCAAAAGGCAACTACGAAATAAGCCTGGTGCTTCCGAGCGGACGGATCGATGCGGGCAAAGCGACCAAACTTGTGATCCGAGGCGCCAAGGGCGGCTCGATCAACAGGGTGCTGAAAGGCGCGACGCCGCTTGCCGCGTCGAACACAACGAAGGCGATTGGTAACCCGGCAGGCGAGGTCGCTTTCGCCTCGGATGGCGCTCATGGCATCTCGGGAAGTGTCTCAGCCGACCCCTAAGACGGCTTCTCCATCACCACGGTGTTCGGACCGAGGGTGCCGCGATGTGGAGCATGCCAGGCGATCACCTCGGCGCAGCCACGCCGCCGAGTGGCCGTCCAAGCGGCCGGCCCGCGCCTCGCCAACACAGTAGGCATTGCTATGGTCTATCTCATAACATCTGTCGCTTTCCTGCATGTTCTGTGCGGAGCTTACACTCTGGCTGAATATCTTTATGACGATGATCAGCATGTTGGCCGCGACGGATTTACGCTCTTAGTCGCGACCGGCGTAGTGATTGCTGGACCAATATTTATGAGCATGCGGCTTTGTTATAAGATTATTAATCTGCGCGAGACGCGGCAAGACGAATATCAAGACTATCCTTGAAAACACTTTGATCCACCGGAGCCGACGGGCCTCGCCTGCTGTTGCATGATTCCAACCGCCGAGTTCGATGCTGTCAGCGGTTCGCGCTTGTCGCGCGCATACGTGTCTGTCTCGGGCTGAACCGCGTCAGCCGACGCCGAGCAGCGGCAGGAGCGCGGTCAGGGTCGCAATCTCGGCGTCGGGCGCGCCGGGCAACCGCTCGCGCGGCTGGCGGTAGCGATTGCACCAGACGGTGCGCAGGCCGAAAGCCGAGGCGGCATAAACGTCCCAGCCGTTAGACGACTGAAAGGCGATTTCCGCCGGCGCCATGCCCAGGCGATCGGCGGCATGGCGATAGACTTTTGGGTGCGGCTTGAAGACGCCGACCTCCTCGACCGAGAAGATGAAGTCGAGATAGCCGCCGATGCCGGCGCTTGAGACCGCGCCGTTCAGCATCGCCGGCGTGCCGTTGGAAAGGATCGCGGTCTTCATTCCAGCGTCCTTGAGACGGCGAAGCACTTCCGCCACTTCCGGGAAGGGGGCGAGCGTCAGGTAGAGGTTCATGAGCCGGTCGCGGAGACCCGGCTGGTCGAGGCGAAGCGCCTCCAGTGAAAAATCGAGTGCGTCGCCAGTCACCCGCCAGAAGTCAGCATGGCGGTCCTGCGCGGCACGCAGCCAAGTGTACTGGATCTGCTTGTCGCGCCAGACGGCGGCGAGGCGGTCGGCATCGTCGCCGAGTACGTCGCGGCAGGCGCGCGTTGCGGAGGCGAAATCGAAGAGCGTGCCATACGCATCGAAGAGGCAGGCGCGAACCCCGGTGAGCGGTCTTGCCACGGCGGCTCCTCCGTCAACTTCTTTACAATATCGCAGCTGAAGCGACAACTTATTTGCAAATAGTCGCAGTTAAATCCGTTAGTTATTGAACGATTGACAGCCGGTGTTACGGTGGCGCCAACGCCATGAACGACGCCGGAAATGAATCGGCACGACAAGATCAATGGAAACCTCGGAGGACTTTATGAAGGACCGGAACACGCGGCTGACCATGCCGTTCTCGCGCCGCCAGATTCTCAAGGGATCGCTGGCCGCTTCGGCGGGTATCGGAGCCCTCTCCATCGGTCAGACCATGCCGATGTACCTGGTGACCAGTGCGTTGGCGGCCGACCAGCCCGCAATGGGCACCTGGCCCGCCGGCTCGTCCGGTTCGACTGTCACGATCGGAGCGACCGTGCCGCGGACGGGCTCGTACGCCGCGCAGGGTGAAGATGAGCTCAAGGGGATGCAGCTCGCTGTAGAGCACATCAATTCGGGCCATGACCTGATCAAGCAGATCGCGCCGAAGGTGGACAAGGGCGTGCTCGGCAAACAGGTGACGCTGGTCGTCGCCGACTCCGCCGCCAAGCCCGACAACGCGGTTCAGGAGCAGCAGAAGTTCATCGCCGACAACAATATCGTCGCAATGACCGGCTCGACCTCGTCCGCCGTCGCCGTCGCGCTCAACAAGTTCGCCCAGCGCGAGCACATTATCTATCTGGTGGCGATTTCCGGCTCCAACGACACGACCGGCAAGGATTGCGCGCG
>JBDTLN010000003.1:0-15288 GCA_039934795.1 Bauldia sp.
CGCTTGCGGTGGCGGGCCTCGTCGGCCGCAAGGACTACGGGCTGGTGCCGCCGAAGGTGGAGTATCGCCTGACCGCGGCGGGCCTGACCTTCGTGCCGGTGATTGCCACGATCCGGCAATGGGGCGAACGGCACCTCGGCGGTGGAGACGCCGGGCTGGCGCTTATCGCTGCCGAGTGACGCCGCCGATCGCTGGCGTGTTCCCTGGGTAAGCGGTAGGAATCGCGCCATGGGTGAGGCGGGTTCCAATCGGCGGCTGGCGGCGATCCTCGCCGCCGACGTGGTCGGCTATTCGCGCATGATGGCGGGCGACGAGGCCGGCACGCTGGCCGCCCTCAAACGCCACCGCGAGGCCCTCTTCGACCCGGCGGTCTCGGCCCACAACGGCCGGGTGTTCAAGCTGATCGGCGACGGCACCCTGGTCGAATTCGGCAGCGTCGTCGACGCGGTCAAATGCGCGCTGGCGATCCAGGCAGCCGCGGCGGGCCAGGGCGGGACGGGCGGCGCGCCGATTGTCCTCCGCATCGGCATCAATCTCGGCGACGTGATCCTCGAAGGCGATGATGTCTATGGCGACGGCGTCAACGTCGCGGCGCGGCTGGAGCCGCTTGCCGAACCGGGCGGCATTTGCGTCGCCTCGATCGTCAACGAAAGCGTCGGCAACCGCATCGACGTGCCGTTCCGCGACGGCGGTGAGGTTCATGTCAAGAATATCGACCGGCCGATCCGCATCTGGAAGTGGCACCCGGGGAAGGCTTCCGATGTGGGAGGGACTGCGCCGGTCGCGCCCAGCCAAGGCCCGGCCGTCGCGTCGAACGACAAGCCGGCAAAGCAGACGCCATCGATCGCCGTGCTGCCCTTCACCAACATGTCGGGCGACCCCGAGCAGGAATATTTCTCCGACGGCATCAGCGAGGACATCATCACCGACCTCTCCAAGGTCGGCGGGCTTCTCGTCATCGCGCGTAATTCCAGCTTCACCTACAAGGGCAAGAACGTCGATATCCGCTCCGTCGGACGGGAGCTTGGCGTGCGGTCGGTGCTGGAGGGCTCGATCCGCCGCGCCGGCAACCGCGTCAGGATAACCGCCCAGCTCATCGACGCCGCCAACGGCGCGCACCTCTGGGCGGAGCGCTACGACCGCGACCTGACGGACATCTTCGCAGTCCAGGACGAGGTGACCCGCCACATCGTCGGCGCCTTGAAGGTGACGCTGACCCCGGCCGAAGCAGCGCTGATTTCAGGCGTCCAGACGAGGCGACTGGACGCCCACGAGGCCTATATGCGCGGCCGCGCCATCGTCTTCGGGTCCGATAAGACGCGCGAGACATTTCAGGAGGCCGTCGTCCATTTCACCGGGAGCATCGCCCTCGATCCGGACTATGCCGAGCCCTACGCGGGACTATCGGCGCTCTACACATTCGACTACCAGAACCGCTGGTCCGACGACCCCGACCGGTCGCTCGACGAGGCCGGGCGGCTGGCGGCTACGGCGATCGAGAAAAACCCGAACGATCCCCTGGCCCATTGCGTTGTGGCGCTCGCCGCCATGTTCAAGCGGGATCTGGAGACGGGGCGGGTCGAGGCGGATAAGGCGCTGGCGCTCAATCCGAACCTCGCCATGGCGCACAACTCACGCTGCGTCCTCCACATCTATTCCGGCGAACCGCTGGCGGCGATTCCGTTTGCCGAGCGCGCCATGCGCCTCGACCCGGCATACAGCCAGCAATATCTGCATTTTCTCGGCCTCGCCTATCTGCTGGCGGGCAAGTACGAGACCGCCTCGGTGGTCTTCAAGCAGCGCATTCTTCTTGTCCCCGGGACGGACCTGTCGCGCGCCTTCCTTGCCTCGGCGCTGGGACATCTCGGCGAGGTCGATGAAGCCCGCCGGGTCTGGCGGGAGATGATGGATATCAACCCGCGATACGCGTTCGAGGGCCATGTCGGCCGGCTGCCGTTCAAGCACCGAGCCGACGTCGACCGGATCAAGGAAGGGCTGACCAAGGCCGGATTGCCGGAGTGATTCCAGCGCCAATACCCCGGCGCCGTTCGCCGGGTAGCTGCGCATTACTGCACGGGGGCCGAGCCGTTTTCGGGAATTCTCTTGTCGACAAACCACGCCTAGCCTCCGATGGTCAAAATGGCTGCGCCCAAGCCGCCATCGTCGACCGGAGGAAAGAAAGATGTCCAAACAGGTCTTCACAGCTTTGCTTCTGACCCTCGGCATGACCGCGGCGAGCTTCGCGGCGGCGCCCATTCCCGATGCGGCGAAGGGCGTGCCGATCCCGCCCGACAAGGGCTACTACGTGAAGGAAATCGCCGACGGCCTCTATTGGGTCACCGAAGGCGCCTACACCACCATGTTTCTGACTACGGGCCAGGGCGTGATTGTTGTCGATGCGCCGCCGAGCATCGGCGCCAATTTGCTTAAGGCGATCGCCGAGGTCACCGACGAGCCGATCACCCACGTCATCTACAGCCACTCCCATGCCGACCATATCGCCGCCGCCGGGCTCTATCCTCCCACGGCGACGTATATCGCCCACGCCGACACCAAGGCCCGGCTGGAGGGCATGACGGATCCGTCGCGTCCGGCCCCATATGGTGTCTTCGTCGGCGGGGCGAACGTGCCGCTGCCGACCGTGACCTTCACCGACACGTACACATTGACCGTCGGCAACCAGACGCTCGAACTCGCCTATCGCGGCGACGATCACGAGCCGGGCAACATCTACATCTATGCGCCAAAGCAGAAGGTGCTGATGAAGGTCGACATTGTCTTTCCTGGATGGACGCCGTTTGTCGATCTCGCCGTCTCGGAGAACGCGATGGGCTACCTGAAGGCCCATGACGTTATTCTGTCCTACGACTTCGACTGGCTGGTCTCAGGTCATTTCGGGCGACTGGCGACCCGACAGGATGTCGAAATTCAGAAGGCCTACATGCAGGACATCGTTGCCAACAGCCTGACGGCGCTGAAGACGGTGGATTTCATGGCCGTGGCCAAGCAGACGGGCTTCGAGAATCTGTCTTTGCTGTTCGACACCTATCTAAAGACCGTGGCGAAGACCTGCGCTGACCTCACCGTACCGAAATGGGTCACGCGCCTCGGCGGCGTCGACGTCTGGACGGAATCGCATTGCTCCCGGGTCATCGAGGCGCTCCGGATCGATTGAAGACGGGAAGGGCACGACTCAACACGGCCCCGCGTTGACCGCGCCGGCCGGTCGACCCAAACTGCGGCGGTAGTCCGCGAGGGTGGCCGGCCGGTTGCGCGGTCCGGCGAGGGGGAGGGGTCGGCACCGTGCCGCAATTGTCGGGAGTGGTGATTGTCACCGGCGCGGCCTCGGGGCTCGGGCGCGAGTCGGCGCGGCATTTCGCCGATTGTGGGGCAACGGTGGTGGCCGTCGACATCAACGAGGCCGGGCTGACATCGATCGCTTCGCCGCGCATTCATCCGTTCGTCGCGGACATAACCCGGTCGGCGGCCTGCAAGGCGATTGCCGATACCGCCGCCGGCCTCGGCAAGGTCACCGGGCTGCTCAACTCTGCCGGCATCGAACTCCATGGCACCGTCATCGACATGCCGGAGGACGACTGGGACCGGGTGATGGCGGTCAACCTCAAGGCGATCTTCCTTCTCTCAAAGCACGTCATCCCGCTGATGATCGAGAATGGCGGCGGCTCGGTGGTCAACATGTCGTCGATCCAGGCGCTGGCGACCCAGGCCGGCGTCGCCGCCTATGCCGCCACCAAGGGCGCCGTCCTGTCGCTGACACGGGTGATGGCGCTTGACCACGGCAAGCAAAACATCCGCGTCACCGCGATCTGCCCGGGGACGATCGAGACGCCGCTCGCCCGCGCCAATGCGCAGCACTGGAACCCGGAGGACCCCGGCGCGGTGCTCGCCGAATGGGGCGCCAAGCACGCCCTCAACCGCATCGGCCAGCCAATCGAGGTCGCCCGCCTGGCGGCGTTCCTGATTTCCGACGAGTCGAGCTTCATCACCGGCTCCTATCATCTCGTCGACGGCGGCCTGCTGGCTTCCTTCTGATTGCCCGGGGAGACACCATGAAACGTTCCGAGATCAACCGGCTGCAGCGCGAAGCCGCCGACCTTTTCGCCAGCTACCGCTTTGCCCTGCCGCCCTTCGCGCTGTGGGGAGACGATGCGTGGCGCGGCGATCCTGAGGCGGCGAACTATTGCCGGCAGCACCAGATGGGATGGGACATCACCGACTTCGGCGGGAGCGATTTCGGCAAGCGCGGCCTGGTTATTTTCTGCGTCCGTAACGGGCTGCAGTCGGACGCCGCCGGCAAGCCCTACGCGGAGAAGCTGCTGATGGTCGGCGAAGGGCAGGAAACGCCGGCCCACTCGCACCGCATCAAGATGGAAGACATCATCGTGCGGGGTGGCGGCAATCTCATCCTCGAACTCTACAACATGTCGGATTCCGGCGGCCTCGCCGACACGCCGGTGGAGGTTCGCGTCGACGGCACGCGCCGTCTGCTGTCGGCCGGCGCGCCCTTGCGGCTGACGCCGGGGGAGAGCGTCACCATTACCCGCAATCTCTGGCATCGCTTCCACGGCGAGCCCGGCAAGGGAACGGTGTTCGTCGGCGAGGTGTCGCAGGTCAATGACGACCTAACCGACAACTACTTTCACGAGAAGGTCGGCCGCTTTCCGGCGATAGAGGAGGACGAGCCGAAGCTCTATCCGCTGTGGGGCGAATTGCCGACGGGCGGTTAGCCGGCGAGCGCTGCCCGGCGCGACCTGAACAACTGCCAGAAGATGAGGACGGTGCTCACCAGCAGGGCAGGTACATAGAGGGTGACGATCACCCAGTTTACGCCGAGCGCGTCGTTAAACACGCTGTAGCGCATCGACTGGACGATGGCGTTGGCGGTGTCGAGGGTGCCGACGACGACGCAGAGCCAGACCAGCGCAAGGGCGCCGGCAAGCCTGGCGCGTAGCGCGACGAGAGCCACCAGGGCGAGGACTCCCGTGGCAATGTCGCCAATCCCGACGATTGTGCGGAACGCTGGCGGAACGGCCGCCTCTACGGCGCCGGGCGCCAGAATTGTCCCACCGACAATGCGAAAGACGTGGACCCAAAGCAACGGGACGACGGCCCTCTCAGGCGGCAGCATCGAGAGGCGCGGCACGACATACCAGGCGGCGAGAAGCGCAAAGGCAATCAGGCTGAGCGTGAACTGGACGCTGAAGAGAACGATCGGCTCCATAGGGCACTCCCGTCCAGTTTGCCTTTTCGATCAGGCAGGTTCCATGCGCCAGAGAAAGTAGGCCGAGCCGAGGCCGATGACGGCGTGCGATACGAAGCCGATCGCGACGCTCGACAGGGCCACGTCGCCGGAAGCGACCGACCAGAGGTCGGCGATCGTTCCGAGCCCGTGGATCGAGATGTTCATCCAGAGCACGGCACGCAGCGTCTCCGATGCACGGTGGTTGCGCACCAGGAAATTGAGAAGGCCAACCGACAGGAGCGTTGCGCCAAGGACCCGAAAGATCGTGTCGGTGTCTGCCGAGGCGGTCATGCCGAACTGGCTGGCGGCCTGACCGGGCACGAGAAACATGAGGGCGCCGAAGAGCGCGGAGAGGACCGCAACGATCCAGAAGAACACGCTTCGTGCCATGTCGATTGTCCTCGCCACGTCCGTATTCATTATGTTCGTAATAAATACCGACCTGTCGATCGTCAAGGGCCGCAAGACGATGATGTGAGGCTAGGGTCGGTGCCCCTCGACCGATCGCGCCAGGCCGGCCCGGACAGTTTCCAAAATCTCGGCGCCGAGTTTCTTGTCACCGGTGGCACGGGCGAGGACGACCGCACCGACCATGGCGGCGATCGCCGATACGGTCGCGGCGCGCGATGACTCTCCGCCGCTCGTGCCGGCAAGCTCGGAAAAAGCCTCGATCAGCCGCTCGAGGCCGCGCGCAAAATCAGCCTTGACGCGCCGGTCGGCGCGGGCGGTGTCGTCGCCGAGTGCCGCCAGCGGACAGCCGGCGCCAGGATTGTCGACGTGCCGGCGGCTCAAATACAGATCGAGAAACGCTCCGACGCCTGGCGCTTCTTGCACCTGCTCGGCGGTCCAGTCGAACAGGCTGCCGACAGTCGCCAGCAGCAAGGCTTCCTTGGACCGGAAATGCCCGTAAAGCGCGCCATGGGTGAGGCCGGCAGCGGCGCCGACTTCGGCGATTGTCACCGATGCGAAGCCCTTCTGGCGATAAAGGGTGCCGGAAGCCGACAACAGGGCCGCACGATTTGCGGCCGCCGTTTCCTTCGAGACTTTCATGCTTGCACTCCGCGGCCGCCGATCGATTTTGACCGATACCCAAGGCAAAGGCGGACCGCAATTGCACGGGCCCCCGGCGGAAGGTCGCGGCACGCGGCGAAACCGCTCTATAATGGGGAGGAAGCCAAGATGCTGTGTTGCAATCCGAAGCGCCGTTGCGGGGTGAAAGTGGTGAGGAAGAGGCGGGAAGCAAATGCCGGGAAACTGGTGAGCACCCCATGACCGGCGGCCCGGAAAATGGCGACCGGAAAGGGCCTGCGGCCAAGACTATGCGCGGGGAGCGGCGGGTTATCACGGCGCTGTTCTGCGATGTCGTCAATTCCACGGGCCTGGCGGAGACGATGGACCCGGAGGACTGGACCGACATCATGAACCGGGCCTTCGAGCACCTGAATGCGCCCATCCAGCACTACGGCGGCACGGTCGCCAAACTGCTCGGCGACGCGGTCCTCGCTTTTTTCGGGGCGCCGGTCGCCCATGAGGACGATCCCCGCCGCGCCGTCCTCGCGGCGCTCGGCATGGTCGAGGCGATCAAGGGCTTCGCTGCGGAGCTGAAGCAGCAGCACGGCATCGACTTCGACGTCCGGGTCGGCATCAACACCGGCCCGGTGGTCGTCGGCGATGTCGGCTCGTCGGGCGCCAACGAATATACGGCGATGGGCGACGCGATGAACATCGCGGCGCGCATGGAGCAAACGGCGTTGCCCGGCACGGTGCAGATTTCCGAGGACACCTGCCGGCTGGTGGCGCCGTGGTGCCAGGTCGAAGCGCTCGGCGGCATCGAGCTGAAGGGCAAGAGTGCACCGGTCTCGGTCTACCGCGTCCTCAGCGAGAAGCCCGGCGCCCGTTCCCTGCAGCGGGTTGAAACCGTGGGGGCGCCGCTGATCGGGCGCGACGCGCAACTGGCGCTGCTGAAGAAGGCGCTCGCCGATCTCCAGCGCGGTCGCGGCGGCATCGTTTGCATCGTCGGCGAGGCGGGCCTCGGCAAGAGCCGGCTTCTCGCCGAGTTGCACAATGCGTGGGAGGCGGCGGGCCGGCCGGGGCGGTGGGACGTCACCCACGGCATTCCCTACGATTCCTCCCGGCCCTACGGGCTTTTCCAGAATTTCGCCCGCGACCTGTTCGGCATCGAGTTCGACGACCCGGCCGATGTCGTCCACGACAAGCTCGATCGCGGACTGCGCGCGCAACTCGGCGACAACGAGGACGCCGTGGCGCTGTGCAGCGTCGCGATGGAGCGATTGATCGCCGCCAAGGTCCTTCATGAGGCGAAGGAGTTCTCCGCCGAGGCGATTCGTGAGGACATTTACAACAATATGTATCCGGCCCTCCGCCAGTCGACCGCCAATGGGCCGCTGGTCATGGTCGGCGACGATCTGCACTGGGCGGATCCGGCCTCGGTCGACCTGCTGGTCCACCTCCTCAAGCTCAGCGAGGAAGTCCCGATCCTCTTTGTCTTCGCCTTCCGGCCGGAGCGTCAGTCGCCGGCCTGGCTCCTCAAACAGAAGGCGGATGCGGAGTACCACAACCGCTACACCGAGATCGTCCTCGAGCCGCTTAACGCCGCCGATACCGATCTGCTGGTGTCGGCGCTTCTCGATATTTCCGACCTGCCGGCGGAACTTCGCCAGCTCATCATCCGAAAGACCGACGGCAACCCTTACTTCGTCGAGGAAATCATCAGGACGCTTGTCGAGCAGGGCCATGTGATGCGTACCGCCGACGGCCTCCGCTGGAAGGCCGACTCGACGCTCGACCAGGTCGCCCTGCCGGATAGCCTGCAGGCGCTGCTCATGGCGCGCATCGACCGGCTGGACGAGCAGACCAAGTCGACCTTGCAGACCGCCTCGGTGATCGGGCGCTCGTTCTACTACCGGATTCTCGAAACGATCTCGGACGAGGCGATCAGCCTCGACAAGCAGCTCGGCTCGCTCGAACGCGCCGAACTGCTGCGCGAGGCCGGGCGCACGCCGGAGCTCGAATACATCTTCAAGCATGACCTTGCCCGCGATGCGGCCTACGGCTCGATCCTCAACCGCAAGCGCCGCGAAGTGCACCGGCGGGTCGCCGAGGCGATCGAGAGCCTGTTTCCGGAGCGCCTGGAAGAGCACGCCCATCGCATCGCGCAGCACTTCGCACTGGCCGGCGACGATGCCAAGGCAATGAAATATTTCGCCATGGCGGGGGAGGCGGCCGCCGGACTCCATGCCAGCGCCGAGGGGGCGACGCACTATGCCGGCGCGGTCGAGGCGGCGAGGCGCCTCGGCGTTAGCGCCGAAGAGATGGCGCGGCTTGAGGCGAAGCGATCGGAATTGCGGGGCCGCGCCGTCTGACCGGCGCGCCGGCCGCGGCGAACGGTTCCTACTCCAGTCGGTCGAGCTCTTCCGGGCGCGTCACGGTCACGTCGAGGTCTTTGACCAGGCCGTTGCCGATCGCATAGATCCAGCCGTGGACGCTGAGCTTCTGGCCGCGGGCCCAGGCCTCCTGGACGAACACGTCGCTGGCGACGTTGCGCACCTGGCGGATGACGTTGAGTTCGCAAAGGCGGTCGAGCCGCGCATTTTCTTCCGGGATCGCGTCTAGTTCCCGCCGGTGGTCGTGGGCAGTCTCGCGGATCGGGTGGAGCCAGTGGTCGACGAGGCCGCGGCGCTGGCCGTCGACGGCGGCGCGAACCCCTCCGCAGCCATAGTGGCCGACGACGAGGATGTGCTTCACCTTGATGACGTCGACGGCGAACTGGAGAACCGAAAGATAGTTGGCGTCCTGCGGCGGCGCCAGATTGGCGACGTTGCGGTGAACGAACAGCTCGCCGGGGTCGAGGCCGACGATGTCGTTGGCCGGCACGCGGCTGTCGGCGCAGCCGATCCACAGATACTCAGGCGCCTGCTGGCGCTCGAGCCGCTTGAAGAAGCCGGGGTCGGCGGCGATCTTGCCGGCCGCCCAGTTTCGGTTGTTGGCCTTGAGGTCGTCGAGCATCAGGTTCGCTTGCTCATGGCTGGATCTGGACGAAGCCGCCCTGAACCAGTTCGACGACGCGGAAGTTGGCGCCGGTATTCACCGCAACATCGGGCAGCAGGTCGGCGTTGGTCCAGCCATGTTCCGCCGCCGTCAGGCCGCATTCCTCGAAGCGGACGCCGGCCTTTTGCAGAGCCGCGATTTGCGCCTTGTAGGGATTGCCGGCCGAGGCCTTGCGTTCCTTGTTGTAGGGCGCGTCGGCGAGCAGCATGTAGCCGGCCAGCCCATGGAAGATCGAGACGATCCGCCAGTCGGTCTTGTCGGCGCCGAAACGCTCGACCATCACCTTCATGTAGCTGAAGCCGAACGGCTCATCGCCCTCGAAGGCGAAGTGGTCCATGTTGAAGACGACCTTCGCCTCCTTGAGGACGACGGGAACGTCGATGGTGAGGCCGGACGGCTCCGCGCTCATCGCCGGCGTGGCAAGGGCGAGGAACGAAGCCGCGGCAAGCGAGCGGACGAGGCGGCGCATCAGCAAAGACCGATCTTGCTGCAGTAATCCTGCATGGCGCCGCTGATCGTCTGCTTCAGCGTCGCGATGCGCTCGCGATAGGCCGCGGCAATGCAGGCGACGTTGCCGCCGCACGCGCCCCGCTGCTGCAGGAACGCGACCTGCTCGTCCTGCGCGGCGCCCTTCGCGCCCATCATCATCGGAATCTCCATGCGCACGCCATAGAGGGTCGCCATCTCGACGTCGAGGTCCGAGAGCTCGGGATTGGCGCAGATCGCGAACTCGTCGGGCTTCTGCGCCTTGCCACAGTCGAAGCTGGCGGCGGACGCAGGCGAGGCGGCGAGAACGAACGACAGAATGGCGAATGCGGTCGGCCAACGGGGCATGGGCGAACTCCTGCGAGCCTGCGGTCTACTTGCGGAGGAAGTCATAGGCCTGACCGTCCGAGAATGTCAGGCGGAAAATGCCGGCCTTGCCGTCCTTGTCGGCCTGGAACTGCGCGAAACCCAGCGGCAAGGGTCCGCTGTTGGCGACAACCCCGGCGAACCTGCCGTCCGCCACGAGAGTGGCCGTGTAAACCGGGCCGTTCCACGCATCGAGACGAAACCTGGCGCCGGTTCCCAGCAACTCGAACACGGCGTTGTCGCCGTCGACCTTCAGCGCGGCCTTGCCGAATGCGGCGCTCTCGAAGTCGCCGGCAAGCGCCGCGAGCGGGGGCGACGGAACGGGATTGCCGGGCCTTGCGAACTGCTGCGTCCCGGCGGCGTCCGCTGCCTTGGCTGAGGCGAGCCGCTGCGCCCCGTAGTCGACGACCGGATTGCCGAGCAGCCGGTCGAGCGCCCAAAGACCCATGGCGTCCGGCATGCCGACATTGGTCTGGTTTGAAAGAACGATGATGGCGAGCTTGCGGTCGAGCTGGAGGCCGACAAAGGCGCCGAAGGCGGTCGTCCCGCCATTGTGCCAGACGATACTCCCGTTCGGCGTTTGCGCGACGACCCAGCCAAGCGCGTAGGCCGCCTTGTCGCTCAGGCCGACCTTTGGCGTGTGGGTGTAAGCGAGGTTGGCGGCGGAGACGATCTGCTTGCCGTCGTGGGTTCCGCCGGCAAGTTGCAGGCTGACCCATTTGGCCATGTCCTCGATGTTCGAGTTGATGTCGCCGGCGCCTTCGAAATCGTACGGAAAAAGCTGCTCGAAGGGGGCTTCGACACTCTCGGCCGCGGTGTAGCGGTAACCCTCGGCATGGTTGGCCGCCGCCTCGATCGCCGCAGCGCTCCAGGTCGTATCGCTCATGCCGAGCGGATCGAGGATCTCGCTCTGCAGCACCGCGTTCCAGTCCGCCGCGCCCTCGGCCCTGGCGACAATGCGGCCGGCCAGCATGTGCGTGATGTTGGTATAGGCAAAGGTCGAGCGGAAGCTCGACACCGGTTCGACATAACGGAGCGAGCGGATGAGGGTCGACCGATCGAAGCCGAGCAGGCCGAAGGCGTCGTTGGCGTAGGGCGGCATGCCGGAGCGCTGCGCGAGGAGATCGAAGAAGCGGAACTCACGGGTCACCCAAGGGTCGTGCATCTGGAAGTCGGGATCGAGGTCGACCACGCGATCGTCCCAATGCAGCTTCTCCTTGTCGACGGCGATCGCCATGGTGGTCGAAAGGAAGGCCTTGGTCGTCGAGCCGATCTGGAAGATCGTCTTGGTGTCGACCGGCGCGCCGCCCTTGCTGCGGACGCCAAAGCCCTTGGCGTAGACCAGCTTGTCGCCGGCGACGATGCCGATGGCGACGCCGGGGACGTCGAAGCCCTTCATGTTGGTTTCGACGTACTGCTCAAGGCTCGGCGCGAGGGCCGCGACCGGGTCTTCCGCCGCTGACACGGCGCCGTCCAGCGCCAGGAGCAGGAGCGAAGCGACGAACATCCTCTGCGATGCATGCACGAGGCGGGTGGTGGAAAACATAGGCGTCGGCCGCGGCGAAACGGACATCAGGGCCTCCATCGGGGATTTCAGGTTCAGCGCTTCTGAGAACAGCCACCCGCTTCAATAGTCAACCGCTGCGGCTGCCGGCGCAAGCGGGTCGCCGGCGAATGATTAAAGGGAAATGAGAAGGCGCTGCGCGGTGCGGCCGAGGAAGGCGCCGATGAGCGCCGGCAGCGTGTAGGCGAGAAGGACCACCACGCCGAGGGGGAAAAGGTTGGCCTGGTCGGTGCACATGGCGCCGGCGGCCAGGCAGGCGACGAAAGGAACGATGCCGAAAACGATCTGGCCCACCCAGGCGCCCCAGTAGGCGGCAAAAGGCGGCGAGCGGAGGAAGAGGGTCGCCGCAAAGCCGACGACGAACAGCACGACGAAATACCAGAGTACGTCCCCGTCCCAAGGCTCGCGGCGGCCGGTCAGCGCCTCGGAGAACCACCAGACGAGAAACCCGGCGATCGCGGCGAGGATGAACGCGGTGACCCCAGCGGCGCGGCTTGGGCGGGCGTCGCTCACGCCAGGCCTATGCCGGTCTCGCGCTGAAAGAGGATGAGGTCGAGGGAAGGCGCCGCATCCCTGCCGGCGGCCTCGCTGAGGAGGCAATGCGCCTGGCCGCGGTGGTGCGTCTGGTGATTGAAGAAGTGGGAAAGGGCGGCGGCCCGGGGCTGGGTCATCTCCATCGAGCCGGTGATGGTGCGGTAGCTGAATGTCTGATCGAGGTCGGCTTCGCCGAGCGAGTCGACATAGCCGATGATGCGCTCGTCTTCCTCGCGGCGGACGACCTCCAGGGGTGCCAGTTGCTCGTGCAGCATTTCGTCGAGCCGGCCGTGGACCGGGCCCTCGCCAGTGAAGCGCCTGAGCCAGATGCGGTCGGCGACAACGAGGTGGTTGAGCGTGCCGCAGAGCGAGCCGAAGAACGCCCCACGGTTGCGCTGGAACTCCTCCTCCGGAAGGGGACGGACGGCATCGTAGAGGCGTTCATTGGCCCAGCGGTTGTAGAGCGCGAACATCTCGAAATGATGCTTCAACATGGACCGTCCCTGATACAATCTTCGCTGCGAGTTTACTCAGTCGGGTGGGCCATGGCGATCCTCCTCTACGACCTCTGCGCCGCCGATCCGGCGGTTCGCTTCAGTCCGCATTGCTGGAAAGTGAAGATGGCGCTGGCTCACAAAGGCCTCGCCTTCGAGTCGCGGCCGACGCCGTTCACGCGGGTGACCGATATCGGCGGCGGTTTTTCCAAGACCGTGCCGGTGATCGAGGACGGCGGAAAACTCGTCCGCGAGTCCTTCGACATCGCCGTCTATCTCGACGAGGCCTATCCCGACCGTCCGTCGCTGTTTGGGGGCGAGGGAGGCAAGGCGGAGGCGAAGTTCATCGAGAGCTGGGCGATCACGGAAGTGCACCCGCTGCTGCTGACGCTCATCATCCTCGACATCCACGGACGGCTTGATCCCGCCAACCAGTCCTACTTCCGGGAGAGCCGCGAGAAACGCTTCGGCCAGACGCTGGAGGATATGCAGGCCGGGCGAGAGAGCCGCGTCGAGGCGTTCCGCGAGAAGCTGGCGCCGATGCGGCTGATGCTGAAGCGGCAGGATTTCATCGGCGGACAGGGGCCGCTTTTCGCCGACTACATCCTCTTCGGCGCGCTGCAATGGGCGCGGGTGGCGAGCCCTTTCAAGGTTCTCGCCGACGACGATCCGGTGGCGGCCTGGTTCGGCCGATGCCTGGCGCTCCACGACGGCATTGCCGCAAGGATGCTCGCCGCCGCCTGACCCTTGGCTCATGCGATAATCGCAACCGCGAATCAACTCTCGCGGGGACGAAAAAATCATGGGCGGAAATACCAAGAAATATCTCGTCGAACTGGTCGGCACGGCGGTGCTCGTGCTGATGGGCTGCGGCTCGGTGGCGATCGCCGGTTACGGCCCGAGCTTTCCGGTCGGCATGTTGCCGGTGGCGCTTGCCTTCGGCATCGCGGTGACGGCGATGGCCTACGCCATCGGGCCGGTGTCGGGCTGCCACATCAACCCGGCGGTGACCGCCTCGTTCTGGGCGGCGGGCCGCATGTCGTCGACCGAGGCGATCGGCTACATCGTCTCGCAGGTCGTCGGCGGCATCGTCGGCACGGTGCTGATCATCATCATCGTCAAGGGCAAGATCGGCGGCTACGACATCGCCGCCAGCGGGCTTGGCCAGAACGGCTGGGGCGAGGGCTATGGCGGCGGCTTCGGGATGGGCGCGGCGATCGTCACCGAGATCGTGGCGACCTTCATCTTCACGCTGGTGATCCTCAACGCCACCCACGGCAGGGCCGGCGCCGGCCTGGTTGCGGGCCTGATCATCGGCCTGACCCTGGTGATCATCCACGTCGTGTTCATCCCGGTGACCGGGGTGTCGGTCAATCCGGCGCGCAGCCTCGGCCCGGCGATCTTCGTCGGCGGGCAGGCCATCGCCCAGGTGTGGCTGTTCATCGTCATGCCGCTGATCGGCGGCCTCATCGCCGGGTGGGTGTATCGGGCCAAGCTTCTGACCGTCGACGACTAGGTCTGTCACCGGACAGGCACAATTTGTGCTTACGACGATAACGGCGCGTCCGAACCAACGCGCCGTTATCAGTTGGGCGCGCCGCATCTTCCCATGTTGCCGCGGAGCAATGAGGAGCCATTGTCATGGACGCCAAAGAGGAAACGATCGACAGCACCAAGGGCGCGAAAATCTTCGTCCGCTCCTGGCAACCGGACGGCCCGCCCAAGGCGGTCGTGGTGCTTTGTCCGGGCTTCAACTCACACAGCGGGCGGTATATCTGGCCGGCCGAGCAGCTGGTGAAGCAGGGCTATGCCGTCTGCGCCGTTGACCTGCGCGGTCGCGGCAAGTCGAGCGGCGAGCGGTTCTATGTCGAGGACATCGCCGAGTATGTGGCCGACGTCACGGCGGCGGTGAAACTCGCCAAGGCGAAGAATGCCGGCCTCAAGGTGTTCCTCCTTGGCCACAGCGCCGGCGGCGTGGTCTCGGCGGTCTATACGGTCGACAACCAGGCCGAACTCGCCGGCTTCATCTGCGAGAGCTTCGCGTTCCAGGTGCCGGCGCCGGGCATCGTCATCTCTGCGATGAAGGGATTGAGCCATCTGGCCCCGCACCTGCCGGTGCTGAAGCTCAAGAACTCGGACTTCTCGCGCGATCCCCAGGCGGTCGAGGCGATGAACAACGATCCGCTGATCGCCAACGAAACGCAGCCCACGGCGACCATCGCGGCGCTGGCGCGGGCCGACGAGAAGCTGATGGGCGATTTCCCGAAGATCACAATCCCGGTGCTCATCCTGCACGGCACCATGGACAAGGCGACGGTGCCGGCCGGCAGCCAGTTCTTCTTCGACCACACCGGGTCGATGGACAAGACGCTGAAGCTCTACGACGGCCATTTTCACGATCTCCTCGCCGACATCGGCAAGGTCGGCGTGATGGGCGACATCACGGGCTGGCTCGACAAGCACGTTTAAGGCGAGGCGTGGACCGAAACATTTCGGGGGCGCCCATGGGGCGC
>JBDTLN010000004.1:0-15010 GCA_039934795.1 Bauldia sp.
GCACCATTGGCACCGACGTGGCCAAGGCGCCCGACGATCTGGCCGGCGCCAAGGGCTATTCGCACATCGTCGCCGACGTGTCGGATGAAGGCTCGTGGAAGACGGTCACCGACGCGGTCGAGGCCGAGAAGCCCGCCAGGGTCGGGCTCGTCACCGCTGCGGCGATTCTCGATATCGGCGATATCGTCGACACCACCAAGGAAGCCTGGGAGCGGTCGCTGCGGATCAACGTCATCGGCACGGCGCTGGCGATGAAGGCGATGATTCCGCTGATGCTGAAGCGCGGCGGCGGGCCGATCGTGGCGGTGGCGAGCATCGATGCCACCTTCGCCGAGCAGCAGTTGTCGGTCTATTCCGCGACCAAGGGGGCGGTGCGGCAACTGGCACGCACCGTAGCCATGGATCACGCCCGCGCCGGTATCCGGGTCAACGTTCTCAGCCCCGGTCCGATGATGGCGGGCCTGTTCGAGCGGCACATGAAGTCGGCCGCCGACCCGGCCAAGTTCGAGGCTACCCGCGCCAACCGCCAGCCGAACGGCAAGATCCTCGATCCGGTCGACGTGGGCCGCGCCATTCTGTTTCTGCTATCGGACGGGGCGGGAGCCATCAACGGCGCCGATGTCTTCGCCGATGGCGGCCTGACGACAAGCTTCGACTTCCGGACCGGCGCTGAAGGCGCCTCGGTCTGAACAAAAGAACCAGGGAGGACAGCGAATGGATACGGGTCTCAAGGGCAAGGTCGTCGTCATCACGGGCGGGGCAAAGGGCATCGGCCGGGCGACGGCGATCGCCTTCGCCAAAGAGGGTGCCAACCTCGCGCTCATCGACATGGACAAGGCGGAGCTCGATGCGGTGAAGAAGGAAGCCGAAGGGCTCGGCGTCAAGGTCGGCATCAGCACTGCCGACCAGTCGACCGACAAGGGCGTTCGTGACGGCATCGCGGAGGCGACCAAGCCGTTCGGCGGGACGCTCGACGTGCTGTTCAACAATGTCGGCGCCGGCGCGGTGCGCAGCTTCGAGCAGCTCACCGACGACGACTGGAACGCGACCATGAACCTCAATTTCATGGCCTATGTCCGTGCCATCCGGGTGACGTTGCCCGAGTTGCGGAAGAAGGGCGGAAACATCGTCAACAACGCGTCGGATCTGGCGCGCCAGCCGGAGCCGGTGCCGGTCGACTACTCGGTGTCGAAAGCGGCGGTCCTGTCGCTGACCAAGGCCCTCGCCCGCGCCGAAGGGCCGAAGGGGGTTCGCATCAACGCCATTGCCCCCGGCCCGGTATGGACGCCGTTCTGGACCAAGCCCGGCGGGTTCGCCGAGACGATGGGGCAGTACCACAACAAGCCGCCGCAGGAGGCAGTCGAATACGAAATGTCGCTCCGCCAGCTGCCGCTCGGCCGCCTCGGCCGGCCGGAGGAAGTAGCGAACGTCGTCGTGTTCCTGGCGTCGGACCTTGCCACTTTCATCACGTCGTCGGTCTACGGCGTCGACGGCGGCAGCATCCGCAACATCATCTGATCCCGCCTTACGGCTGTCCCGGCCAAGGAGGGAGCCGAGACAGCCGCGGGAGGGACGGTGGTTTCACCAGATGGTGACGCCACCGTCGGCAATGATGAGCTGGCCGGTGATCGAGCTCGACGCATCGCTGACGAGGAAAGCGATGACGTTGGCGATCTCGTAGGGCTGCAGGAAGCGGTGCATCGGGATCTCGCGCTTCCAGATCTCGAGCATCTCGATGCCGGCGCCGAGCGGCATGTCGGTGGCAACGAACCCCGGGCCGATGGCGTTGACGCGGACGCCCGTGTTGGCCCATTCGGAGGCCAGCACCTTCGACAGGTGTGCGACGCCGGCCTTCGACACACTGTAGCCGACATGATCCTGCGGGTGGACGTCGATGATCGCGGCCATCGATGAGAGATTGAGAATGGCGCCGCTCCGGCGCTTGACCATCTCGGCGCCGAAGGCCTGGCTGCAGTAGAAGACCGCATCGAGGTTGATGCGCATCTGGCGATCCCAGATGTCCTTGGTGGTGTCGAGCGCCGCGGAGTTGAGGCAGATGCCGGCGTTGTTGATGAGAATGTCGACGCGGTCGTGCTTCTTGACCACGGCGGCGCAGACGCTGTCGATCTCGGCCTGGACGGTGACGTCGAAGTGCATCGTCTCGGCCTTGCCGCCGGCCTTCTCGATCATGCGCTTGGTTTCGTCGGCGCCGGCGTCGTTGATGTCCGTGATGACGACATGGGCGCCCTGCATGGCGAGCCGCTCCGAGACGGCGCGGCCGATGCCGCGCCCGGCGCCGGTGACGACGGCGACGCGATCGGAGAGGTCGAACGGGTTGCGCGTGCTGCCGCGGCCGGAGTCGCCGACCCGCCCTTCTTCCTTCGGCCATGCGTCAAGCGGCTTCGGCGCGCCTTTGGCGACACCGGCAAGAAAACGCTCTTTGGAGTGGGACATGAGGTGTTTCCTCGTTCGGCCGCTGATGGACCGTTGGCGCCCCGTCGTCGGGTTGGCGTGACCGGGCTTCCCCAAGGTGTCACCGCGTGCGGCCCCGGCAAAGAACCGAATCGTCCAATATGGATATCGGTTCCGGTTTGCTTTAGTGCTCCTTCTGCAGAAAGCCGGCTAACGGCTCGCATTCCGGAGGATTACGCCTGCCATGAATATCCAGACAACGGCGGTCCGTGCGCCGGCCGAGCAGCCGGCGATCATGACCAATGAGGAGATGCTGCGTTTCCTCAGCTTCGTCGACGAGATCGACACGGAGGCGGATCTTGGGCTGCACCTGCCCAGTCCCAACGCCTGCTATCGGATGTCGATCTTCCTCCTCCGCCAGCATTTGGAGGCCAAGCTCGTCACCGTCACGGCACTCGCCGCGTCGTCGGGCGTGCCTTACGCCACCGCCATGCGCCGCATCGCCGAGATGCTGGAGCAGGGGCTGATCATCCGGCGTCCGAAGGGAAAGGGCAGCAAGAGTTTCTCGTTCCATCCAAGCCGCGAACTCATCGACGCCTGGTACGGCTACGCCCGGCGGATGAAGCGGATCATCGGCCAGACCTTCGGCTTTTCCTATGAGGGCGAGCTTTACGACTACTATTTCGGCGGTTCGTACCTGTCGGCCCGGATCATTGCGCCGCCGAGCGTGTCGGGCGCCAAGCTCGACATCTCCGGCCCGCTGCGGCTTCTCGTCCATGCCGACCCGACCTTTCTGGCGATGGAGAACCTCAAACGCCAGTTCGAGCAGTATTTTGGCGTCGCCATCCGGGTGCGGGCGCTCTCGATCGACCGGCTGCACGAGGAGGCCCTCGCCAACGGCCAACTCGCCAAGTCGCGCTACGACGTGGTCGCCTGCGACCTGCCATGGATCGGCGAGTTCGCGGCCAAGGGCGTGCTGCGGCCGCTCGACACGCTTCTCGCCGCGCGTGAGATCAACGTCGCCGACTTTCATCCCGCCGGCTGGAAGGGGACGCATTATCGAGGGCGCCCCTATGGCTTTCCGATCCACACGACCCCGGAGCTGATGTTCTATCGCGAGGACATTTTCGCCGAGCGGGGTCTGGCGCCACCCGAAACCACCGACCAGGTGCTGGCTGCCGCCAAGGTTCTCCACCAGCCCCACAAGACCGGCATGCGCGGGATAGCCTGGAACGCGGCGCGCGGCACGCCGATGGGGCACACTTTCCTCTTCGTGATGGCGGCCTTCGGCCGGTCGATCCTCAATCTGCGGCGGGTCGGTCACGGCTTCGATGCCGAGACGATCGAGGGCGAGCAGTTCCGGCCGATGATCGACAGCCTCGAGGGCCGGCGGACCGCCGAGTACCTTCGCGAACTCCTCCAGTACTCGCCGCCCAACATCCTCAGCATGGCCTGGTACGAGCGCATCGCCGCCTACAGCCGCGGCGAGGTGGCGATGGCCTACGGCTACAACGTGCTGGCGTCCTATTTCGAACTCGACGACACGTCGCCGGCCAAGGGCAAGACCGGAATCCTGCCGCATCCGGCCGGGCGCGGCGGCCGCAACATCGCGCCGGTCGGCGGCTTTGTGCTCGGCATTCCCGGCAATCTCGCGACGGAGCGTCTCGATGCGGCGTGGCAGGCGATCAAGTTGTTCACCTCGTCGGAGGCGATCAAGCTCTTCATCCTCAACGGCAGCCGGACCAGCCCGCGCTTCAGCGTCAGCGCCGACCCGGAAGTCCGCTCGCTGTCGAAGGTCATCACCGCGGTCGACGACATGGAACGGCGCGGGCTGGTTCAGTTCTGGCCCCGCCCGCCGGCGCCGGAGATGGCCGACATCATCAACATTTGCGGCGAGGAGATGCATGACGTGGCGCGCGGGCTGAAGGCCGTGCGTGCGGCGCTCGCCGATGCGCAGAACCGCGCCGATGCGCTGATGCGGGCGAAGGGCTACTACTGAAGCGTCAGAGTTTGAGGCCGCATTCCACCCAGGCGCCGCCCTTGTCATGGGACCGGGTGGCCGCTTCGATGAACTTCATGCCGCGGGCGCCGTCCTCGACGCTGGGCACATCGAGCAGATACTTGCGGTAGGGCTGGCCGAGCGCACGGGCCATGATCGCCTTGGCGAAGTCGACGTAGAGATTGGCGAAGGCGAGCCCGTAGCCTTCCGGGAATCCGGGGCGAAACCGGACGTTGGCCTTGGCGCGCTCGTCCAGTTCATCGTCATAGCCGCGCGCATAGATGACCGCCGGCGCCGCCATCGGCTTGAGCGTGAGATATTCAGGATCTTCTTCGTTCCAGCGGAGCTGGCCGGTCTCGCCGATGATGAGGAAGGACAGGCCCTGGTCGTTGCCGGCGGCGACATAGCTGCTCCACAGCCGGCCCTTGACGCCGGCAGGGAATTCCAGCGTGGCGTAGACGTTGTCGAAGACCTCGCGCCGTTCGGCGAAGGTGTTGAGATGGGCGGAGACGCGCTCGGCCTCGATGCCGGAGAGATAGCAGGCCATGTTGTAGGCGTGCGAATTCACCTCGCCGAGGATCGAGGCCTTGCCCATGGAAGACGCCTGGAAACGCCAGTGGCGCTTCGACAGATCCTCCGGCTCCAGGGACGTGCCGCGATCGCCCGGGGCGAAGACAATGTCGATCATCCGCACCTTGCCGATGGCGCCCTTTGCGATCATGGCGCGCGCCTGCCGGGCCATCGGGTAGCCGATGTAGCAATGGGTGAGGCAGAAGAGCCGGTCGTGCTTCTTGACCAGTTCCACCAGTTGCTCCGCCTCGGCAAGGTCGCGAGTCATCGGCTTTTCGCAAATGATGTCGATGCCGCGCTCGAGGAAGGCCTTGGCTATGGGGAAGTGAAGCTGCGGGGGCGTGGCGATGATGACGGCGTCGAGGCGGCCATCGGTGCGGGCGCCCTCTTTCTCGGCCATGTCGCGCCAGTCGGTATAGATGCGGTCCGGGTCGAGGGCCTCCATCTTGCCGGAAGCAATCGACACGTCGGGTTTGGAGGACAGGGCGCCGGCGACGAGATCGCAGAAGCCGTCGGCGCGGAGCGCCAGGATGTGGGTGTCGCCGATGATCGAGCCGATGCCGCCCCCGACCATGCCAAGGCGCACACGCCGGCCGAAATCCTTGATCAGATGCTTGTCCATACCCGTCCCCGACAGTCCCTTCCTCTATTTGCCGGTGCGGCCCTTGCTGCCATGCGACGCGATGGTCTCGACCAGTTCAACGCCCGCGATCTCGATATGCCGGTCGAGGGCGGCAGCCGTCCCCGGTCCGTTGCCGGCCTGCAGGCACTTGACGATCTCCTCGTGCTCTTTCTGGGAGCGTTTGATGCGTCCTTCGAGCAGGATTGGCGTCAGCGGCGGCACGCCCAGCCAGAGGCTCCTGATGATCCGCACCAGCCGGCGAAGCCCGCTCGCTTCGTAGATTGCCAGGTGAAACTTGACGTTGAGCTCTATGTAGCGGTCGATCTGCCGGCGGCGGGCGGCGACGGCCAGTTCGGCGTTGAGCGACTGGATGTCGGCAAGCGCCTCCGGAGTCATGAGCCTGGCGGCGACTTCGGCGGCGAAGGGTTCCAGGCGGCGCCGGATGGCGTAGATCTCGTCGGCGTCCTGGGATGTAAAGGGGACTACGGTGTAGCGGCCGATCTCGTCGCCGACGACGAGGCCGTCGGTTTCGAGGCGCTTCAGCGCGTCCCGGATCGGGATGCGGCTGATGCCCATTTCTTCCGACAGAGGCTCCTGGACGAGCCGGGCACCGCCGGCGATCTCGCCTCGAAGTATTCGGTCGCGCAGCAGGTCGTAAACCTGGGCGCCAAGGGTCTCGCGGCGTATCTGCAAGGAGTGGGCTCCCGAATCCCGCTGTTATCCGGCGGGGCTCAATGCCGTCTCTAGCATCGCTGGCCGCCTATTCAAATCGCGCCGACCGGCGCAGGTTCTTCAGCGAATCCAGGTAAATGGCGAGGAAGATCACGACACCGGCGACGAACGGATAGATGTAGGGCGAGACGCCGAGATTGCCGAGGCCGTTGTTGATGATGATGAGGAGCAGCACGCCCGCCATGGTGCCGGGCAGTACGTTGCCGCGGCCGCCAAAGAGGCTGGTACCGCCGATGACGACGGCGGCCACCGCCTGAAATTCCATACCGCGTCCGACGAAGGTCGTTACCTCGCCGAGATACATCGTCGAAAGAATCCCGGAAATCGCCGCGCAGGTGCCCGAGATCACGAACACCAGTGTCTTTACCATCCGCACCGGGATGCCGATCTTGCTTGCCGCCGGTTCGCTGTTGCCGATGGCGTAGCAGTAGGCGCCGAACCTGGTTTGGCTCAGCACGACCTGCAGCACGATCATGACGATGAGACTGACGACGAAGACCAGCGGCAGCACGCCGAAGAACTTGACCCTGCCGAGGGCGGCGATGGTTGCACCGGCCGGGTGCATGCTGCCGCCAGTGATAACCAGGCTGACGCCGCGATAGGCGATCATGACGCCGAGCGTGGTCAGCAGCGAATTCATTCGCAGCCAGGCGACGAGTATGCCGTTACCGAGGCCGAGAGCGACGCCGACAAGGATGGCGAGAACGATCGAGACCACCGGGGACTGGTCGGCGGTCAGGAATATGATCGAGGCCGCGACATAGGCGATCGAGCCGATCGACAGGTCGATGTTGCCGGTGATGACGACGAGCGTCAGGCCGGCCGAGGCGGTCAGCAGGAAGCACGCGACGATGCTGATTTGCGTCCAGTTGCTGACGGTGAAGAAGGCGTTGGAAATGAAACTGAAGAGAATGATGAAGAAGGCGAGGAGCAGGAAGAAGCCGTACGAGTAGACGACATTCCGCAAGCGGAGGGTGACGGGCTTCGGGGCCCTCATTGGACTGTGGCCTCGCCCAGCGACAGACTCATGAGGTTGGCATTGTTGATGTCGGTGCCGCGAACATCGGCGACGATGCCGCCTTCGCGCAGCACGAGGACCCGGTCGCTGAGGCTGATCATCTCCTCGATCTCGGAGGTGATGAGTAGGGTCGAGGTGCCCTCTCGCGACAGGTCACGGATCAGGTTGCTGATCTCCAGCTTGGCGCCGACGTCGACACCGCGAGTCGGTTCATCGAGAATCAGGATGCGGGCCCTGCGGTTAAGCCATTTGGCGAAGACGACCTTCTGCTGGTTGCCGCCGCTTAGGCTCTGGACGCGTGTGGCGTTACCCGGCGCGGCGATCTTGAGAAGGTCGATATATTTTGTGGCCGTGCCCATTTCCTCTCCGGTGTCGAGGAATCCCCATTGCGACTCGTATTCGCCAAGGGCGGTGACCGAGACGTTCTTCCAGATGGGCTGGTTGAGGAACAGGCCGTCGGTGTGCCGGCTTTCGGTGATGTAGCCGCAATGGCCGAGGAGCTCGGCCGGGGAGATCGGACGTAGGGCGTCCTTCTCGCGGAACTCGAGGCAGCCACCGTCGATTCGGTCGAGGCCGAGAATGGCGCGGATCAGCTCGGTGCGGCCTGAGCCCATAAGACCCCAGACGCCGAGAATTTCGCCCTCATGCAGCTCGAAGCCGACATCCTTGAGAAGCGCGCCGCTGCGTATGCCAAGGACGCGAAGCACCGGCTTTTCCACCAGCGTGCGATCAGTCTTCCGCTCGTAGTTGATATCGCGGCCGATGATCATGCGGATGATGTCGCGCTTGGTGATGTCCTTGATATCGCCGTGGCCGTGTATCCGGCCGTTGCGCAGCACGATGAAGCGGTCGCAAAGTTCCAGGATCTCGTCGAGGAAGTGCGAGATGTAGATGATCGCCTTGCCCTCGGCCTTGAGGCGGCGGATGACCTTGAAGAGGGTGTCCTTCTCCTTGAGGCTGAGCGAGGACGTTGGCTCGTCGAAGATGACCACTTCCGAGCCGACCGCGAGGGCGCGCGCGATCTCGACCACTTGCCGCTCGCCGACCGACAGATCCTCCATGATCGTCGTCGGGGTGATGTCGGAACCAAGCATCTTGAGATACTTGGCCGCCTCGCTGTTGGCGGTGCGCTTGCTGACGAAGAGCGGGAAGGAGGGATTGGCGAACAGGCGCGCGATGAAAATGTTCTCGGCGACGGTCTGCGACGCGAAGAACAGGAGTTCCTGATGGATGAAGGAGATGCCGTGCTTCTCGGCATCCTTCGGCGAATGGAAAGCAACTTTGGCGCCGTCCACAAAGATCTCGCCCTGATCGGGGTGATAGATCCCGCCCAGGACATTCATCAGCGTGGATTTTCCGGCACCGTTGACGCCGACCAGGCCGACTATTTCGCCGCGGTTCGCCTCGAACGAGACGTCGTCCAGCGCCTTGACGCCGGGAAACTGCTTCGAGATGTCCGACATGCGCAGCTTGGCGGCTCCGGGGGTCATCCGCGTTCGCCCTGTGTGCGCAAGGCGTCGAGGCCGATGATGACGACAAGAATGACGCCTTTGATAACCATCGCGATGAAGGGCGAGATGCCGAGCAGATTGAAAGCGTTGCCGAGTACGGTGATGAAGAGAAGGCCGAGCATGGTGCCGAGGACGCTGCCGGTGCCGCCGGTCAGCCCGGCGCCGCCGATGACGGTTGTGGCGATGACGTCCATGAGGCGCTCGTCGCGCACCATCGACGTCGTCGCGGTTCCGACCATCGCGGTGAGCACGATAGCGGTGATGCCTGCCATCAGGCCGGAGAAGACGTAAGTGCTGAACTTGGTGAAGCGGACCGGAAGGCCGGAGACGCGGGCCGTCTGTTCGTTGCTGCCGGTGAGATAGATCCAGCGGCCGTACTTGGTCTTCGCGAGGACGATGCCGGCAACGATGGCGACGACGATGATGATGGCGGCAGGAATCGGGAAGAAGCCGAAGAGCTTGCCCGAGACTGTCTCGACGTAGGACTCGGGCAGGCCGGAGATGCTCTGCGCGCTGGTGAACCAGATGGCGAAGCCCTGAGCCAGCACCATGGTGGACAGGGTAACGATGAACGGTGTCATTCGGCCGAAAGCAATGGCGATGCCGTTGATCAGGCCGAAGGCAAGGCCGACGAGCAGCATAAGGAGGCAGCCGAGGACGGGCGAATATCCGGCCACCATCGCCGATGCGCCAACGACGGCTGCGGCCGAGACGACGGTGTAAACCGAGAGGTCGATACCGCCGGCGACCATCACATAGGTCATGCCGACGCACATGAAGCCGAGGACGCTCAACTGTTCGAGGATGTTGAGGATGTTTCGCGGCGCGATGAAGTTGGGAATGGTCAGGCTTAGCGTCAGCGTCAGCGCCGCCGCAACTATTGCGACGGCGAGGTTGATGATGCCGCGCCGCGATTTTGGCAGGAAGCCGTATGCGGGTCTCGGCGAACTTGCGGACGTGGTGTGCTGCATCTGGTGCCCGTGGTGCCTGGCGTCGCGTGGAGCGCGTCGGTCGCGCCTCCGATATCGCGGGGAGAGGCGGGGGTCTTCGATTCCCCCGCCTCTCCCTCAGGCTCGCCGGCTGGCGCCGGCCAGAGGGATCAGCCCCAGAGCTGCGCTTGCAGCGCCGGATCGTCGACGTTCTCGGGCGTATAGACCGGGCCCTGGATCAGGACGTCCTTGTCGAACTTCTCGCCGGCGGCGAGCTTCGGCATGATCTCGATGGCTTTCTGGCACATGCCCTTGACGTCGAAGATTGTATCGGCGTCCAGATGCTTGGAGCGCAGCAGCTCGATGCCGATCGGGAAGACATCGACGCTGGAGAAGTACATGTGCTTCGGGTCGGTGTTCGGGAACCACTTGCCGGCGTCCTGCATGACCTGCTGCACGCCGCTCATCATCACGTCCGAGGCGATGGCAAGGACGTTGGCGTCAGGATAGGCCTTGAGGGCAGGGGCGAGGACTGCGGCGGCCTGCGCCGGATCCCAGTTGGCGGGAAGATCCTGAAGGACCTTGGCGCCGACTTCGGCAGCGGCTTCCTGCAGGCCGACACCGCGCAGACGGGAGTTCTCGTCGCGAAGGTCGCCTGAGACCCAGAGGATGCCGTTGATCGGCACGTTGGCCTTCTTCATCCGCTCGAAGACCGACTTGCCCGACGAATATTGCTGCCATTTGGCATCGATGCCGACGAAGACGTCGGCCTGGTATTTGGCCTCCTGGTGGACCTGGCGAAGGAAGGACATGACCGGAATACCGGCGTCATGGGCGTCCTTGACGCTGGACGAGATGGCCTTGGAGTCGATCGGGAAGACAAGGACGAGGTTGACGCCGCGGCTGATGAGATCCTTCACGTCGCTGGCTTGCTTGGCGACGTCCATGTCGGCGGCGGTAAAGACCAGCTCGATGGGCGGTTCGGCCTTGGCGGCGAGCTCCTCGAGCAGCTTCTTGCTCGTGCTCCAGACCGCATCCTGCATCCCCGGCCATGCCATGCCGACGACGACCTTGTCGGCGGCTCTGGCAAGCGGGATGCGAGAGATCATCGCGCCGAGCGGCGTTGCGATTGCGGCACCCGCGGCGGTGCCCTTCAGCAGTGTCCGCCGATTGAGCATGAACTTGCTGGATGAGGTCGTGTCTTTGTTTTTCATTTCTGGCGCTCCCTGAGGGTTCGGATTTTTTTCTCGACGCCTCGCGGTTGGACGCGGGCGTCTTGAATCGAAAGCTATGCGGCTCGGATTGACCTGTCAACGGCGTGCGGTATACGGTTTACATCGATTGGCGAAATGCCGATTGCTGTTGGGAGCGAAGCAAGGCGGATGGACCGACCGGAGGGTCAGCAGACATCGCGGGGTCCGCTTGCCGATGTGAGGATCGTTGATCTGTCACGTCTGGTCGCAGGCAACATGGTGACGCACGTGCTCGCCGATCTCGGCGCGGACGTGATCAAGGTCGAGCATCCGGAAAGGGGCGACGATCTCCGGCGCTGGCGCGTGAAAAACGTCGAGATTTTCTGGGCTGCCTACTCACGCAACAAACGGAGCATCGCCCTCGATCTCAAGCGTGATGGGGACCACAAGGTCCTCCTGCAGCTTCTGAAGTCGGCCGATGCGATGGTCGAGAATTTCGTGCCGGGCACACTCGAACGGATGGGGCTGTCGCCGGAGAAGCTCCGCGAGATCAATCCACGGCTCGTTGTTGTCCGACTCTCGGGCTGGGGCCAGACCGGTCCCTATCGCGAGAAGCCGGGCTTCGGCACCTTGGTCGAGGCGATGTCAGGTTTCGCCGACGTCAACGGCTTTCCCGATTCACCGCCCTGCCTGCCGCCACTGGCCATGGCGGACATGATCGCCGGCCTCTATGCGGCTGTCGGGCTGCTCACGGCTCTCCGCGCCGTCGAGGTAGGCGGCCGGCCGGGGCAGGTCGTCGACATCTCCTTGTTCGAGCCGATCTTCTCGCTGATCAGCGTCTCGGCGGCGCAGCACCGCCTGACCGGCGAGCCGATGCGGCGGAACGGCAACCAGTCCACCCATACCGCGCCGCGCAACATCTATGCCTGCGCCGACGGCCGTTACGTCGCGCTGTCGGGATCGATGCAGACGATGGCGGAGAAGATATTTCACACCATCGGCCGGCCCGAACTCGTCACCGATCCGCGGTTCCGCACCAATGACGACCGGCTGGTGAATTGCGATGCCCTGGACGCGATCATCGGCGAATTCATCGGGCGGCGCAGCCGGGCCGACAATCTCGCCCTCTTCGAGGCCGCCGGCGTCACGGTCGGGCCGGTCTATTCGGTCTCCGAGCTGATCGGCCACCCCTATATCGTCGGGCGCGAGATTCTGGTCGAGAGCAACGATCCCGCCGGATCGCTGCCGATGCACAACGTGGTCACGCGGCTGTCGGCGACGCCAGGCGGCATTTTCCGCCATGCGCCGGCGATCGGGGAGCACACCGAGGAGATTCTCGCCGAACTTTCGCGTCAGTCGGACGCCACGCGGCGGGAGCGTGCTGCGCTATGAGGATCGTTTCGCACGCGGCGCGCGACCCCTACCGACACCAAATGTCCACTATGGACACAATCGTGAGCACGATGGATCGCCCGGCGCTAGTATCATCGCGGTTCATTGGGAGGCTGGACGGTTGGGCGCGGATGACGCGATCGGCCGCGCGCGTCCATAATTATCGGGCGTTGCCCGGAAGAACGATGGGAGGAATGCGTGGGTAGATTGTCTGGCCGTACCATCATGGTAACCGGCTCGGCCCGGGGTATCGGGCTTGGAATTGCCGATGCGCTGCTGCGCGAGGGCGGCAACCTCGTCCTTGCCGACACGGATGCCGGGATCGCCGATATCGCGGCGCGGGCGCAGTCGAAGAACGCCAAGGACGGCGCGCGGGCGATCGGCATCAAGGTCGATGTGACGGACCGCGAACAGGTCAAGGCGGCGATCGACAAGGCGGTCTCCGAATTCGGCGGCCTCCACGTGATGTTCAACAACGCCGGCGTCAACAAGCCGATGAACTTCCTCGACGTCACCGAGGACAACTGGGACTTCATCATGAAGGTGAACGGCCTCGGCGTTCTCATCGGCATGCAGGAAGCCGCCAAGCAGATGATCAAGCAGGGTACAGGCGGCAAGATCGTCAACACCGCCTCGATCGCCGGCCGCCAGGGCTATGACAACATCGCGCCGTACTGCGCTTCCAAGTTCACCGTGATCTCGCTGACCCAGTCGGGTGCGCGAGCGCTCGCCAAGCACAAGATCACGGTCAATGGCTTCGCGCCGGGGGTGGTCAACACGCCGCTGTGGGAGCAACTCGACAAGGATCTGATGGAACTCGGCGTCAGCCAGCGCCCGGGTCAGGCGATCGCCGAATTCTCGGCCGGGATTCTGGTAGGCAGGGCGGCGTCGCCGGCCGACATCACGGGTACGACGACATTCCTTGCCAGCCCAGACTCCGACTACATGACCGGCCAGATCATGATGATCGACGGCGGCATGGTGCTGGTCTAGCGGCGAGGATTTGGCGGGAGGAGGCCAGAAGAACTTCCGTAACTGCAAGCGATGCCCGCCGAAGGCGGGTCTAGTTTCTTAACCGTGGGAGGAATGGAAATGTTCAAATCGGTAATCAGTCTTGCCGCAGCCGCGGCAATGACGGCCATGGTCGGCTTGCCCGCTTCGGCGGCCGACAGCAAGGGTCAGATCATCGTCTTCATGCCGCCGGGCACCGACAACTATCTTGCCCAGTGGCAGGCCGGCGCCAAGACCAAAGCAAAGGATCTCGGCTACGACATCAAGATCATCGAGTCGAGCCGCGACCAGGCCGAGCAGGACTCGCAAGTCGACCAGCAACTGGCGTCGGGCGAAGACGTCGCGGGCTTCATCTGGTGGCCCTACGTCAATGCCGCCGGTACGGGTTCGCTGCGCAAGCTGTCGCAGACGGGCAAGCCGGTGATCTTCACCAACCAGTACCCGATCGCCGGGACCGAGGCGTTCTGGACCGCCTATGCCGGCGTCGACGACTTCCTCAACGCCCAGACTGCGGCCAAGATGCTCCTCGACGCCTGCGCCGCGAGCACGACCGTCAAGTGCGGCAAGGGCATGATCATCACGTTCCCGGCCGGCTACTCGGCGGGTTCTGACCGTTCCAAGGCGTTCCGCGAAGCTACCGCCGGCAAGCTTGAAGTCATCCAGGAAGAGCCCGCCGGGTTCATGTCCCAGGAAGGCTACCAGGTCGGCTCGCAGGTCATCCCGCCGAAGAAGGACGATATCACCTGGGTCTACACCGAGAACGACAGCCTCGCGACCGGCGTCATCCAGGCGCTTAAGGAAGCCGGCAAGACACCGGGCAAGGATGTCCTCGTCGTCGGCGGCACCTGCCACGGCGATACCTCGGACCTCCTCTCGGGCAGCATCGTCGGCACTGGCGTCCAGGCGGCGTTCCTCGAAGGCTGGCAGTCCGTGCAGACCCTTCACAAGTATCTCAACACGAAGGAAGTGAAGGACGGCAAGGTCTACCTGCCGTTCGATGCGGACAACAAGCCGTCCGACGACGGTGCGCCGTCGCGCTTCAACTTCATTCCCAACCCCGCCGTGGTGGCACACACCCAGGCCGACCTTGACAATTTCAAGCTCTGGGGCTGGACCTTCAAGGAACTGTGCAACTACTGACCTGACTTAAGGCGGCAGCCACCGCGCCCGTCGCGGCGGCTGCCGTCGTTTCGGGCAGGGGCACGGGGAAGCCAATGAGTTCCGACGAAAACGTCCTGCAAATGCGCGGGATCACCAAGCGCTACGGTGCGGTGACGGCTCTCAATGGCGTCGACTTCACGCTGCGGCGCGGCGAGGTCATGGCCCTCCTTGGCGAGAACGGCGCCGGCAAGAGCACGCTAGTCAAGATACTGGCCGGCCTGGAGCGTCCGGATTCCGGCACCGCCGAAATCGCTGGGCAGCCGGCCCGAATTCGCACCCCGTACCAGTCGCTGCAGTCCGGGGTTGCCTATGTCACCCAGGAACTCAGCATCATCGCGCCGCTATCGGTGGCGGAAAACATCTGTCTCGGCGGCTCCAACGCCAGCCCGATCTGGACGGCCGGACAACTGGCGGCGCGGGTCAAGCCGTTCCTGGCGCTCGTCGGGCTCGATGACATCGA
>JBDTLN010000005.1:0-14129 GCA_039934795.1 Bauldia sp.
GGCAGTGTCGTTCATGGATTGCGCTTCATATCGGGCCGCTGCGATGCTGGCGCGACCCCCGGTTTTCGGTGGACGGCTTAGCTGTTTTGACGGTCCGGCGCTACCCCGGCGACCGGTTGGGAGGGTTCGCCGAGGCGGCTGCCCTGCGACATTATTACAAGCTTGCCTATTATAAGCTTGCTTATTATATCGGGCGTCATGCTACCTCTCAGCCCAGCCAAGAACCTCTATTTGCTGATGCAGGACGTCGCCCGGCTTCTGCGCCGCGAGATCGATCAGCGCGCGCAAACGATCGGCCTTACCAGCGCGCAGTGGCGGATTCTCGCCTCCGTCGCCCGCGCCGAGTTCCTGCACCAGGAGCCCCTCAGTCAGGCGGCCCTTGCCGACCAGATGGAAATGGAACCGATCACCCTCAGCCGTCAGATCGATCGCATGGAGGCCAGCGGGTTGATCGAACGCCGCCCTAATCCACTCGATCGGCGTGCTTATCGCCTGTTCGTCACGGAGACCGCCAAACCGCTCGTCCAGTCCTTCCGGACCATCGGCACCGAATGCATATCCGGCGCCCTTGCCGGTATTGGCGAATCTGAAATCGAACGCGTGACGGACGTCCTGGAACGCATGCGCAGCAATATTGTCGCTAGGCCCGAAGCCGCGGACGCGCCCACCGGCCAGAAATCGGCGACGAACTCTCCGGTCAGAAAAGGTCGCGTGGCATGAGCGCCGACGGCACGAACAAGAAAATCATCGAAATGAAGGCGCCCGACGGAGCGCCCGTCCGGCCGCCGGCTGCCGTTGAATCGAGGCCAGCCGAGACCAAACCTGCGCGCAACAATCGCCGCCGCATCCTCCTCATGGCCGCCGTCCCCGCCCTCCTCGCGGTCGTCGGTGGCTATTTCTGGCTGACCGGCGGCAACTACGCCTCGACCGACAATGCCTATGTGCAGCAGGCCAAGGTAACGCTCACCAGCGACGTTGGCGGCCGTATCGTCGAGGTCGATGTCGGGGAGAACCAGCACGTGAAGACGGGCGACCTCCTCTTCCGCATCGAGTCCGCACCGTATCGCATTGCTCTCGCCCAGGCCGAAGCCGGCCTCGCGTCGGCGCGCCTGCAGGTCGAGCAATTGCGCGCCGCCTATCAGCAGGCGCTTTCCACTCGAAAGGTTGCCACGGACAAGAACGATTTTGAGGCGCGCAACCTCCAGCGACAGCAAGACCTGCTGAAGAAAGGCGTGACGACCGCGGCCGCATTCGATACGGCGCAGAACGACGCACAGGGAGCCGAACAGGCCTTGGCCCAGGCCGAGCAGAACGTGGCGTCGGCCAAGGCGGCATTGGGTGGCGACCCGGAAATGACCCCGGACAAACATCCTCTGGTCCTTTCCGCACTGGCACGGCGCGATCAAGCCGCCCTTGACCTCAAGAATACCGACGTCTTCGCCCCCGCCGACGGGATCGTCGTCCAGACCGGGTCGCTCAAGGTGGGTCAATATGTGAGCAGCCCGCAGGCCATGCCGACGGCGGTCATGGGCCTCATCGAGGATGGCGACAGCTGGGTCGAAGCCAATTTCAAGGAAACCGACCTTGCCAGGATGCAAGTCGGCGCGAAAGCAACGGTGAGTTTTGATGCCTATCCCGGTCGCCGCTTCGCCGCAGAGGTACAGAGCATAGGCGCCGGCACGGGCGCGGAATTCGCCCTGCTCCCCGCCCAGAACGCCACCGGCAACTGGATCAAGGTAGTCCAGCGCGTGCCGGTCCGCCTGCGGATCACCGACCCCGACGCCAGCATGACACTGCGGTCGGGCCTCAGCTCTTCGGTCTCGGTGGATTTGCGCACGAATGCCGGCTCGGCTGCTGCAGCGACAAAACCCTAGCCGCCGGGCATCGAGTGAGTTGATTCAATGAGCGCGGCACCGGCGCCCCCGCCATTCCAGGAGGTCAAGCATCGCGGTCTCATCACCGTCTCGGTGATGGTGGCGATGATCATGGTCATCCTCGACATGACCATCGCCAATGTAGCGCTGCCGCACATGCAGGCGAGCCTCGGCGCGGCGCAGGATACCGTGACCTGGGTGCTCACCTCCTACATCGTCGCGCAGGCTATCGCGACCCCGGTGACAGGCTGGCTCTCCGACAATATCGGGCGCAAGCGCCTCTTCCTCATCTGCGTCGCCGGCTTTGTCGGCGCGTCGGCGCTTTGCGGCACCGCCTTCAGCCTGGAGGAAATGGTCCTCTTCCGCGTCCTGCAGGGCGCGTTCGGCGCTGCCCTTGCTCCGCTATCGCAGTCGGTGATCATCGACATCAATCCTCGCGAGCGGCAGGGCCAGGCCATGGCGGTGTGGGGCGCCGGCATCATGGTTGCGCCCATCATCGGGCCGACAATCGGCGCCTGGCTCACCGAAAGCTTCAACTGGCGCTGGATCTTCTACATCAATCTGCCGATCGGCATCCTCGCCTTCCTCGGCATCCTTGCCTTCATGCCCGACACCGTCCGCCGCCTCCGCAAGTTCGATTTCTTCGGCTTCGCCGCCTTGTCACTGGCGATCGGCTCGCTTCAACTCATGCTCGACCGCGGCGAGCAACTGGACTGGTTCTCGTCGGGCGAAGTGATGCTGGAGATGGGCATCGCGATGGCCGCCGGCTGGATATTCATCATCCACACGGTGACCAAGCCCGAGACCTTCCTCGACCGCCGCCTGTTCCGCGACACAAACTTTGCCGCGGCACTGATCTTCATTTTCATCATCGGCGTGATTCTTCTTGCCACCATGGCCCTGCTGCCGCCGATGCTCCAGACCTTGTTCGGCTATCCCGTCATCACGGTCGGCTACATTCTTGCACCTCGCGGCATCGGCACGATGCTGTCGATGATTGTCGTTGGTCGCCTCGTCCGCCGTGTCGACCCTCGCGTCCTCGTGCTCGTCGGCCTCGCCCTCACAGCCTATTCGCTATGGGACATGATGTGGTTTTCGCCGCAGATGGATTCGTGGCCGGTCATTACCTCCGGCGTCATCCAGGGCTTCGGCCTCGGCTTCGTCTTCAGCCCGCTCTCGACGATTGCCTTCAGCACGCTCGATCCCCGCCTGCGCACCGAAGCGACCGGCCTCTTCAATCTGGTCCGCAACCTCGGCTCCAGCATCGGCATTTCAATCATCGCCGCCATGCTTACTCGCAACGTTCAGATCAATCATGCCGCGCTGGCTGCCCACATGACTCCGTTCAATACCAACCTGATGTCGGCCGGCATCGTGCCAGGCCTCCTCGGCACAGAAGCCGGCCGCCAGACCGCCGCTCAGCTCAACGGGCTGATCAACCTTCAGGCCGCGATGATCGCGTATATCGATGATTTCAAGCTGATGTTCATCATCACGCTGTGCGCCGCGCCGCTCCTTCTGCTGCTCCGCTACAAGCCGCATCCTGTAGCTGCGGGCGCAAGCGTGCCCGTACCGGCCGCGGTGATGGCCGATTGACGATTCCGGCCCGACGCGATTAGCCAGCCATTGAAAGCGCAGCGGTCTTCCCAGCCGACACCGGCAAGAGGATTTCATCGAGCGGCACCGGCCGCTTGATGGCGAAGCCCTGCGCGTGGTCGATGCCGATTGCCCTCAGGATTTCCTCTGTCTCTGCGTCCTCGACCCACTCTGCGATCGTAGTGGCGCCCAGCTTGTGGGCGATGTCGTTGATTGACTCCACGATCGTGCGGTCGACCGGGTTGTCCACGAGGTTCTTCATGAAGCTTCCGTCGATCTTCAGGTAGTCGATCGGGAAGCGCTTCAGATAGGCGAAGGAGCTGAGGCCGGTGCCGAAATCGTCGAGGACTATCGCGCAACCGGCCCGGCGCGCCGACTCGACCAGGAGGCTCGACGCCGACAGGTTGTTGATCAGCGAGGTCTCGGTGATTTCCAGGCGGACGCGCACCGCGGGTAGTGCCGAAGCTTCCAGCTGGCTCTCCAGAAACGGCCAGAAGTGCGGGTCGCTCAGCGAGTTGGCCGACAGATTGATCGAGATCGACAAGTCAGGTTCGGCTGCAATCCGCTCGCCGTAGTCGCCAAGCACGCGGCTCAATACCCAGCGGTCGATGTTGCCCATGAGATCGTATCGCTCGGCGGCCGGGATAAACGCGTCGGGATCGAGGATCGAGCCGTCGTCGTCCAGCATGCGCAACAGGATCTCATAGTGACGCTCGCCTGTGCCGCCCGGCTGCAGCCGCCGTATTTCCTGTGCATAGAGCTGGAAGCGGCCGCTTTCGATTGCACCGCGAATGCGCGCCGCCACCTGTAGATCGCGGTGTTGCCGGCGGGCTTCGCTCTCGCCGGCACGATAGACCGCCACGCGGTTGCGACCGAGGGACTTGGCCGTGTAGCAGGCGATGTCCGCCTGGCTGAGGACCTCTCCGGGCACCGTTGTGCCCGTCGCCGCCATCGCCAGCCCGACACTCGCGCCGATATCGTAGGCCCGCCCATCCCAGACAAACGGCACGGAGCGGATCGACTGGATCATCTTCTCGGCTACGATCTCCGCCTGCTCGACTGCACAGTCGTAGAGCAGCAGCCCGAACTCGTCGCCGCCGAGTCGCGCCATGATGTCTCCGGTGCGGACATTGCTGCGGACGACGCGGCCGATCTCGCGAAGCAGCGCATCACCCGCGGCATGGCCGGCTGTATCATTGACGATCTTGAACCGATCGAGATCGATGAAGCAGACTGCGTGGTGACGGTCGCCGCCCTCATCGTTGCTACAGGCTTCGGTCAGCGCCGCCTCGAACGCCGCACGATTGCCGAGCCCGGTCAGCGCGTCGTGGCTGGCGGAATGACTGAGCTGTCGCTGCAAATGCCGAGCCTCGGTCATATCCTGGAAGATCAGGACGACGCCAACGATCTCCCCCGACGCCGTGCGCACCGGCGCGGCCGTCTCGCGAATATCGCGCAGGCCCTTCCGCGACAGGATTCGAACATCTTCTCGCGTCGTCTTCGCTACCTCGCCGGCGAGGCACACGGCAATCGCGCTCGGCACAGCGTCGCCGCCTTCCTCCGCGACGACCTTGACAACGATACCGAACGGTCGGCCCACCGCGTCCGCCGCCGACCAGCCGGTCAGCTCTTCCGCGACTGCATTCATGAAGGTTATCCGCGCCTCGGTGTCCGTCGACACGACTGCGTCACCGATCGATTGAAGCGTGATCTGGAGGCGCTCCTTCTCCTGAAATAGCGCATCCGTCAGCAGCCGTTTCTCGGTAATGTCCCAGTTCGTGCCGACCATAAAGCGCGGCGACCCGTCGGCGTTTCTGATGACGTCCGCAACTGCCCGGATATGGCGTACCAGCCCGCCGGGTAGCACGATCCGGAACTCCTCTTCATAGGCCGCGCCGGTTTGAAAGGCGGTCCGCCCGGCCTGTTCGATTCTGTCCCGGTCGTCAGGATGCAGGCGATCGTGCCAATCGCGGTAGGTGCCTGTCACATCGTCGGACGAGACCCTGTACAGATCGCGCATATGCTCGTCCCACCACAATTCGCGCGTGGCAGGGTTGAATTCCCAGACTCCCACTCCGCCCGCTTTGACCGCCAGACGGACACGCTGCGAGAGCTGCTCTATCTTCTCCTCGGCCGCCTTGCGTGCGGTAACGTCCGTATGCGTTCCGATGACGCGTTGCGGCCTGCCCGCGCCGCTGCGCTCGACAACTTTGCCGCGGTCATGAATCCACACCCAATGACCGTCCTTGTGGCGCATTCGGAATTCAATTTCGAAGGAATCGGCCGAGCCATTGAAATAGCTGTGGAGCTCCTGTTCGAGCGAGGGCAGGTCGTCCGGATGAACAAGGGCGAGCCAGGCCGACTGGTCGTTGCTCAATTCGGCGACCTCATAGCCGAGGATCGCGCACCAGACCGGCGAATAGAAATTCTTGCCGGCCGCGACATCGTGATCCCAGACACCCTGGCGGGCGCTTTCCAGGGCGAAGCTCCAACGACTTTCGCTGGCTTCGAGCGCTACTTCCGCCTCACGCCTCTGGGTTATGTCCGTGTAGGTGCCGATCATTCTGAGCGGCGTGCCATCAGCATCGCGCTCGATCACCCGCCCGCGATCAAGCACCCAGAGCCACCGGCCATTGCGGTGGTGCATTCGGTATTCGCACTCGAACTCGCCGGTTTCACCCGTCAGCACTTCGCGATTGTGGGCGAGGACACGATCGAGATCTTCGGGATGCACCATGGCCAGCCAGCCGTCGCCGGCATCGCCGAATTCGTGTGGCGCGTAGCCGAACATCGCCTTCCAGACCGGGGAGTAGAACGCCTTCCCACTGGCCAGGTCATGATCCCAAACACCCTGCCGCGCGCTTTCGAGGGCGAAGTTCCACCGGCTCTCACTCTTCTCCAGCGCCGCCTCGGCAGCCTTGCGGGCGGTAATGTCTTCAATTTGGGAAACGAAGTAGGGCGCTTCGCCGGCCTTGCCCCTGACGCAAGACACGGCAAGCTGTGCCCAGACCAGACGACCGTCCTTGCGGACATAGCGCTTCTCCAGACGGTAGTTCTCGATCTCCCCCGAGATGACCTTGTTGACCATTTCAAGGTCAGCGGCGAGATCGGCGGAGTGGGTAATCGCCTGGAAAGTCAGGGATTGGAACTCGTTGGTGGTGTAGCCAAGCATCTCGCAAAGAGCGTGGTTCACCTTCAAAAAGGCGCCATCTCGGCCAACCAGCGCCATGCCGATTGCCGAATGCTCCATGGCACTGCGGAACCGCTCTTCACTCTCGGAGACGCGTTCGCGTTCGCGCCTCTGCTGCGCGACGAGCAAACTGACGCAGAATGGCATGATGATCGCAAGCGCTGCGTAGAAGGCGACGGGCATTTCGACCCCGCCCTCCACGGGCGGTTCCTGTATCCAGCCGATCAGCCGGAGCGCGATCACGGTCGCCACGCTGGTCATCGAGATCAAGGCGGTGAAAAACGGATTCGTGCGGAACGCCGCCACTGCCAACGGCAGACTGAACAAGACAAAAGGATAGCGGACAAATGCAACGGCCACCGCCATGCTGCCGGCGGACGCCAGCCCCCACAGAATGACTTCCGATCTTTCCTCGCCGAAAGTTCTCCGCAGGGAGTCCGTGGTGGCGCTCAGCACCACAGGCAGAACGACGATTGCGCCGAGAGCACTGCCTCTGGCGGCATACCACCAGACACTCGCAAACGGCAGCCCCAATCCGAGGCTCCCGGTGGCCGCCATCGGCAGCGCCGCGATTGCTGGTGCCGCCACTGCTGCAACCGCGAGGACCGCGATATAGGCGGACAACCCGGCGTCGAGTGTGATCCAGGGACCAAGCCAGCGGCGCAAGACGAGCGCGCTGATCGCGACCTCGACGACATTGGCCGTCGCAAAGCCGAGGCTGACTGGCAAAGCGAAGCCAGTGGCGAGGTTGGCAGTGATTGACGCCACGAAGGTCGCTCCGATCAGCCACGGTAGGGCGCCGGAATCGTTACGCAACGCAAACGACAGGGCGATCGCGTTAGCGACCCAGATACTGGCGATATTTGCAGGGGGCCGACCAAGTTCGATACCGACCACGGCCGCCGCAAAATAGGCGACCAGCAGGCCGATAGCCGGTACCGCTATACGGCGCAGCATGCGCGCGCTCGTCGCGGCCGTCTGCGGACTTTCGTTCATCAGAGAGTTGCGCCGCCGGTTATCTTTCGTCGCAAGGTGTAACCGGGGCTCGTAAAGAAACCGATACGTTTAGCGATCCCGTCGGATGCCGGCTTCCATGTCGAATCAGAGTAAACGAAGAGTGACTCCCACTTCGCTCGCCGGATGGAGAGGACGTATTGGGCGGGCAATTGCCACGAGGCGCCTCCCGGCTCGGCCGTTGCCGGCACCGCTAGCAGCCAGCGCGCGTTGTCTCTGACAATGTCGAACCGTTAAACCATGCAAATTCATAGGGATGGGATTGGTGTCGGCTCAGCCGGTGGATCCCGGTCGGCATCACAACGTCAAGGAACGTCTCGAACGAGCTTCCCCGCGTCGGCAAACGACCAAGCGACCGCCTTGCGAGGTCGACGGAACTGGCTAGAGGTAGCCCGTGAGCAGGGCCACGCCAGCAAGCGAAGCTACGCCGCCCGCCACCCGAAATACCGTCTTCCCGTAGGTCTTGCCGATCCTGCCGATGGCGAAGCCGACAAGGATTCCGACGGCATGGAGGATCGCCGTCGCCAACATGAAGCCGAGCGCGTAGGTGACGCCGGATGCATCCATCGGCATTTCGGCGCCATGGGCATGGCCATGGAAGATCGCGAAGACTCCGACCACGGCCATGGCGATAGCCACCGGCGTCTTGACGCCGAACGCCACCATGGCGCCAAGGACGGTCACCGAAGCGGCGATGCCGATCTCAACAAATGGCACCGGAATTCCGGATACGCCGAGATACCCGCCGAAGGCCATGACGAGGACGAAGGTTGCCGGCACCAGCCACAGCGCCCGCCCGCCGAGCTGCCATGCAAGCACGCCAACCATGACCATGGCGAGCTGATGGTCGAGCCCGCCCATCGGATGCAGGAAGCCGTGGCTGAATCCGTGCGTGCTTCCGACACCGGTGTGGGCCAGCGCCGCGCCCGGGGCCAATGCCAGCATGGCCAGAACCGCCCGCATAAGAAACCGTTGCATGCCTGTGCTCCCGTAAAGGCGACTGCCGCCCGCGATCACGAATTGCGTACAAACTACGCGAGTTCCGTGCCAAGCGGTGCGGATTTTACGCAGGCGGTAACGGCCGCTATGAGCCACCGGCTTGTGCGAGGACGACCAGCCCCCCGCCGATCCCCATCAACAGCCAGGAGACCAGCGGGCCAAACAGCACGCGAAGGGCCCGATTGTCGGGCCGGTAGCCAATCCCATGGACGAGGGCGCCCGAGACGCCGAGGAGAAGTATCGGTAGCGCGGCGTGGGTCAATGGCGGGATGTCGGTACCGAGCGCATAGGGGTAGAGCATCAGCACGGCGCTTATGGCAAGTCCGGCCGCCAGCGACGGCGCGCGCGTCCAGCTCCGGCCGGCCGGCAAGTTACCGTCCCGGAGGTGTCGTCGGGACGACCTTTGCCTCGGTCACCTCCAGCCACAAGGCATTGAGGATAGCGAAGGTGCAGGCAAAGCCGACGCCGAGTATCCATGAGAAGTACCACATCGTTCAGCCTCCGATGCCTAGTAGAATTCCGCTGCGTTATCCTCGATGTCGCCGGCCGTGATGCGTCCGCGCAGCACATGATAGACCCAGGCGGTGTAGGCGAGCACGATCGGCAGCAACACCACCGTCACGACCAGCATGATGAGGAGCGTCAACCGGCTCGACGATGCGTCAAACACGGTCAGGCTGACATTGGGATCGCTTGACGACGGCAGGAGGAAGGGGAAGAGGCTGACTCCGGCCGTCGCGATCACGCCCGTCACCGACACGCCGCTGGCAAATAGAGCCGCCCCGCTCCGCCGCGATACCAGGAAGCTGGCAAGGATTGCGCCGCCATAGGCGAGGACCGGCGCCAAGATGGTCCACGGGTAGCGCCCGTAGTTGTCAAGCCAGCCGCCGGCCTCGAGAGCGACGGTCTTCAGCAGCGGATTGGACGGGCCCGAGCCGGCCGGCGCACTGGTGATCGCGTAGCCGTCAAGCCCGAAACCCACCCATATGCCGGCCAAGGTGAACAACACGATCAGCGCTAACGCCGCATAGCGGACGGCGGCAGCGGCCCGCCCGGCCACCGGTTGGCCCGTCTTCAAGGCGAGGTATGCGCCGCCGTGCATGGTAAGCATGGCGACGCTGACCAGGCCGCTGAGCAGCGCAAAAGGGGTCAGCAAGCCGAAGAGATTGCCCTCGTAGGTCATGCGCAGCGTGTCATCCAAACGGAAAGGCGCGCCGAGGAGCACGTTGCCGAAGGCAACGCCGAAGATCATCGCCGGCACCAGCCCGCCTACAAACAGCGCGATGTCCCAGACCCGTCGCCAGCGCGGATCGGCAACCTTGGAGCGGAACTTGAACCCAACCGGGCGAAGGATCAGCGCGGCGAGCACCAAGAACATCGCCAGGTAAAATCCGGAGAAGGCGATCGCGTAAAGCGGCGGCCAGGCTGCGAAGATCGCGCCGCCACCAAGGATCAGCCAGACCTGGTTGCCTTCCCACACCGGCCCGACGGTGTTGATGACCATGCGCCGCTCCGTGTCGCTCTGCGCCACGAAGGGCAGCAGGATTCCGGTGCCAAGATCGAAGCCGTCCATCACCGCAAAGCCGATGAGAAGGACGCCGAGGATCAGCCACCAGATCAGGCGAAGGCTCTCGTAGTCGAACATATCGATCTCCGGATCCTATTCGGCGGCAACAAGTCCCGCCGGCATTGCGGCCGCCGGCGGCGGGTACGGTGCCGACGGGCCCGCTTTGATCGTCTTCAGCATCAGGTAGACGTCGACAACGGCAAGCACCGAATAGAAGAGCACGAAACCGATCAGCGTCACCCAGACATTCGCGGCCGAAATGCTCGACACGGCGAGGAAGGTCGGCAGCACGCCTTCGATCACCCAGGGCTGGCGTCCGACCTCGGCGACGTACCAGCCGAGCTCTGCGGCGATCCACGGCAGTGGCAGGCTGAACAGCGCCACCCAGAGGAAAGCGCGCGAAGTCTCCAGCCGCCGCGTCGAGGCACGCCAGAACGCGACAGCGAAAAGCGCGGCGAAGAAGAAACCCAGGGCGACCATGAAGCGGAACGACCAGAACAGCGCCGGCACCGCCGGCACCGTCGTCCACGCGGCCGCGTCGATATCCGCCTCGCTGGCGTTGGCGATGTCGGGCCGGATCCTCTTGAGGAGCAAGGCGTGGCCGAGATCGTCAGCCGTTGCGGCCAGGCGCGCCGTCTGTTCGGCGTTGCCGCGATCGGTCTTCAGCTTCTCCAGCGCGTCGTAGGCGATGAGGCCGGTGCGAATCCGGTTCTTGGCCTCGGCAACGAGTTCCTTGATGCCGGGCATCTGCGTATCGATCGAGCGCGTCGCGATGAGGCCCAGCATCCACGGCACGCGCACGGCATATTCGGTCGTGCGGGCTTCGATACTGGGCAGGCCGAAAATCGTGAACGGCGCCGGCGCCGGCTCGGTGTCCCACATCGATTCCATAGCGGCGATCTTCATCTTCTGGTTCTCGTTGGCCATGTAGCCGCTCTCATCGCCCAGAACGATCACCGACAATGCTGCCGCGATGCCGAAGCTGGCCGCCACCGTCATCGACCGCTTGGCGATCTCGACGTGGCGCCCGCGCAGAAGATAGAAAGCGCTCACCGACAGCACGAACATCGCGCCGGTGACATAGCCGGCGCTCACGGTATGGACGAACTTCGCCTGCGCCACCGGATTGAAGATCACCGAAAAGAAGTCGGTGACCTCCATCCGCATGGTTTCGGGATTGAAGCGCGCGCCGACCGGGTGCTGCATCCAGCCATTGGCGATGAGGATCCACAACGCCGACAGATTCGAGCCGAGGGCGACGAGCCAGGTCACGCAAAGATGCGAGACCTTCGACAGCTTGTCCCAGCCGAAGAAGAAGAGGCCGATGAACGTCGCTTCGAGAAAGAAGGCCATCAGGCCTTCGATCGCCAGCGGCGCGCCGAAAACGTCACCGACATAGTGACTGTAGTAGGCCCAGTTCATGCCGAACTGGAACTCCATGGTGATGCCGGTTGCCACCCCCATGGCAAAGTTGATGCCGAAGAGAAGTCCCCAGAACTTCGTCATCCGCCGCCAGATTTCGCGGCCGGTCATCACATAGACGCTCTCCATGATGCCGAGGAGCAGCGACAGGCCGAGCGTCAGCGGCACGAACAGGAAGTGGTACATGGCCGTCAGGCCGAACTGCAGCCGCGAAAGCTGGACGACGTCGAATTCCATCTTCAAGGCCCCAGGGTAGAGGAAGGTCCTGCAGGCTCGGCGAACAGAAGCGTCCGAACCGAGGCGGCATCGACGACCGGACGTTGCGTCGGTCCGAAGACGAGCAAGCCCGCGACAAGAATGAGCGCCATTTTCGCCGCGACAATCACGGCAATCTCGCGCCCCAATGGTTGCTTGAACATGGCGTCAGGTACCCCGCCCGAACCTGACGCCAGTTTGATCCGGATCGCAGCCAAGGGGAAGCCCCGCGTCCCCGGGGCGGTCGAAGATCCCCCCGTGCCGGAGACGAGCGGCCTAGCGGGTCGCCTATCGAGACGGCTCGAAAGCTGACGGAACACCGCCCGAATTCGTAACGGCCGCATTCGAATCGGTTCGGGCCTTTTCCGACTTCTCGCGGCACGCCTGGGCATAGGCATCATCCAAGGACGCGCCCGAGCGAGCGGCGAGATCGGCGCGGATGGCAGCACACTCCTCATAGCTCGCGACGGCCCCGGCATAGTCGTTGCGACGGCGCTGGACATCGCCAAGGGACTCGAGGAACTCGGACACGTTTTGCAGGGCTTGCGCGTCGCTTCCGTCGCCGATGGTTTCGCGGCCGAGCGCAATGCTTCCCTCGAAAGCCGCCTGCGCCCCTGCCAGGTCGCCGGCGAAAGCCTTCACGTCGCCAAGTCGGCCGTAGCCGACCATCAGGTAGGGCCGTGCGATACCATCGCCGTTGTCTTTCTCAATGGCCTTGAAGACCTGCATCATCTCATCCGCCATCGCCGCCGCCCCCGCCTGATCGCCGAGCTTCAGCTTGACGCCGGTCACCTGCATGAGGGAGACCCCGAAATCGCGGCGCGCCTCGAAGTTGCCCGCCTCGCCGGCCAGCTTGCGGCGAATGGCGAGGCTTTCGTCGTAGGCAAGCGCCGCGCCGTTGAGATCGCCGGACCGCATCTTCGCCCTGCCCACCCGATCGAGACCGGTCGCAAGCTCGCTTAGCGCGAAGCTGTTGCCGGCGTCGGCGGCCAGCTTCCTGCGGATTTCCACGCCCTGATCGAGAGCCTCGAGGGCTTGGCGAGCATTGCCGGCCTCGGTTTCGGCGTCGCCCAGGGCCCCCAAAGCATAGGCGAGGTCGTTCTGTGCATCGGTGTTGCTGGCGTCCCAGGCTAGAAGCTTTGCAATGGCAAGAGCCTCCTTGAACGTCGCAATGGCGCTGCCGGCGTCGCCGGTCCTTTTCTTCACTTCGCCGATCCTGGTGACTACGATCAGAAGATCGCGTTGCGCGCCGGCGTTATTCTTGTCGGCGGCAATGAACTCGCGCACCTTCCGACTTTCTTGCAAAGCCACGAGTGCTTGGTCGAAACGGTTTTCGAGGAGCTCGACGCTCGACATCCGCTCAAGCGCCACTGCGAGATTGCGCTGGGCCTCCGGGTCGTTTTTGTCGGCGGCGAACGGCCGCAGGATCGCCAGTCCCTCCTCCGCGGCCGCTCGCGCCGCAGCCGCGTCACCCGCTTGAAGCTTGATATCGCAGAAGCGAAGCAGCACTCGCCCGAGTTCCACCTTGAGCGCGCCGTCTTCCGGAGCGGCAAGGTTCTGCGCCCTTGCCAGGACGATGGCCTCATCGAGCGCCACGGTTGCCGCTGTCTGATCGCCGCTTTCCAGTTTCACATCCGCGATCCGGTTGAGGCTGACGATGAGTTCCGCCTGCCAGCGCGGACTTGCCGGATCCCTGGCGACGAGATCGCGCATGATCGCCAGCGACTTTTCCGCCGCATCGACAGCCGCGGGCGTTTCGCCGACCGTGAGCAGCGTGTCGGCGGTTTCGTTGAGGGCCAGGCTGCGGCTTGCCAGAAGATCGTCATTGTTCTCACCGGCGGCAAAGAGCTGGTCCTGAAGCGCTAGCGACCGCCCGAGGATCTCCTTGACCAGCGATGCCGGTACCCCGGTGGCTGTGCCAAAGCGCTGGGCAAGATCGAAGACGAGCCCATTGGCCGTGTGGGTCGCAGCGCTGAGCGAGCGCTCGGCGCGATCGCGCTGCACCTCGGCGATCCGCGTCTGGCGGGTTGCTTCTACGCCGAACCAGACCGCGAGGCTGGCGAGGGCGAGGAGCGAACCCGCCGCCGACCACGCCAGTGTCAGCGCCCGGCGCTGCTGGCGGACTTCCTCGGAGAGCAGATCCTCCTTCGGCACACCTCGGATCGCCGAAGCCAGGTCGACGGCCAGCGTCATCAGGCCTGGGTCCCGGGTT
>JBDTLN010000006.1:0-13242 GCA_039934795.1 Bauldia sp.
TGGCGACCACGAGGCCTGTGCCGCCGGCGTCAGCCAGGTCGAGGCCGAACTCGGCCCGGTCGACGTCCTCGTCAACAATGCCGGCATCACCCGCGACGGCATGTTTCACAAGATGACGTTTGACCAATGGTCGGCGGTCATGCGTACCAATCTCGATTCGATGTTCGCCATGACCCGGCCGGTGATCGAGGGCATGCGCGAACGCAATCGCGGCCGGATCATCTGCATCTCGTCAATCAACGGCCAGAAGGGCCAGATGGGCCAGGTCAACTATTCCGCCTCGAAGGCCGGAATAATAGGATTCGCCAAGGCGCTTGCCCAGGAAAACGCGCGAAAAGGCATCACCGTCAACACCATCTGCCCGGGCTACGTCGACACCGACATGGTGGCGGGCGTGCCGGAAAAGGTGCTGGAAGGGATCATCGCGACGATCCCCGTCGGCAGGCTCGGCAAGGCCGAGGAAATCGCGGCGATGGTGGTGTTTCTCGCCTCGGACGATGCTGCGTTCGTCACCGGCGCGGTGATGACCGTCAACGGCGCGCAATATATCGCCAACGGCTGACCCGGGACCGGTCGGTTCAGTCGGACTGCTGCCGGTCGCGGTTGTAGGACGCGATGATCCGCTGAATTTCGTCGCCGATGTCGTCACTGTCCGGCGACGGCGGCGGCACGTCCTCGGCCTGCGGCGTGGCAGGAGCGTCGCCGCTCGCCCTCTCGCTGTCCTTTTCCATTGCCTTGGCCGCACCGCTGTCCTCGACAAGGACATCGACCGCCTGGGCGATAGCAGCAAGAATCGTGCTTTCCACAGCGCTCTTGTCGCCCGCGGCCTTATCCGGGGCGGCGCTCTCCACAGCGGGAGCGGCAGGCGCCGGCTTTTCCGGCGGCTTCTCGGCGAAGGGCCGCGGCGCCAGCGGCTTCGGTGTGATGAGAGCAGGTCGTGACGAGGTCGACAGCAAGGGCGTGGTGGTCCTCGCCACTCCACCTGTCGGTGCAGAGGCTGGCGTCTTGGCGGCAAAGGGGCTGGGCCTGGCGGGTGGCGGCGACAGCGGACGCGGGAAAACCCCCGCGCGTGCGGGCGCGGGCGCGGGTTTGGCCGCCTCGGGGTTCTTGGCCGCGCCGAAAACCGCCGGCCGAGGCGGGGTCGGGGTGATCGTCGTCTCACTTTTACCAGGCTGACCGGGCTTGCCGGGCTTCTTCTTGCCTGCCCTCCCCTGATCGTCGGCAGGCCGAGGCGGCGGCGGCCGCGTCTCCGGTGGCCGCGCGGCAACCGGGGCAACTTTCGGCGGCGGCAGAGGCTCCGGCTCCGACATGTCCGAATCGATCTCGGCGGCGACTGCTGCCGCTGTCGAGCCGATGCGCCCGATGATCCAAGAGGGCATGATCGCGATCTCGCGCGGCGTCAGTTCGATGCCGGCATTGCGGGCGAGATAGAGAACCTGCTCCCGGAAGACATCGGCCAGCTTGTCGGGCGTGTCAGTATTGGAGAAGACGTGTCCCTTCAGCGCCAAGCCCTTGACGATGAAGACGATCTGGCGCCGCGTCGCATTTCGCCCGCCAGCCGTGAGCTTTGCCGCGACGTTCTCGGCCGTCGACTGGAAATGGTAGCCGTTCTCGGCGATCTCGGCAGCCAGGACGCGGAACAGTTCAAGGTAGCTTTTCGGCGAGAAGAGCGGGACGCTGGTCGCCCCGTGAACCTTGCGGGCGAGCGCCTCGATCTCGGTGCGATCGGCCGGGGGCGTCGCAGCACCAGGCGCCGCGGTCGCGGACGACTGCCGCGCCACCGCGGGCTCGACGACCTTCGGCTCGTCGGCTGCAGTCAGCAGGGCAACAAACGGCTCCTGGTCGACGGCGCCGTCGGCAATCGCCCTGTAGGCATCGGCCGTCTCGGGTGTGGCGTAGATCACGGTCTGCCGGTTGTGGGCACGAACCCGGATGAGCACGGGGCTGAGATCGCGATCGGCCGAAAGCAGGATGAATTCATCATAGGCAGTCGGGTGGCCGAGGGCGTCGATCGTGTCGAGCGCCATCTGGATATCGGCCGCGCTCCGCTCGAACCCCTCGAGCGGCGGGCAATCGACGACGAGGAAGCCATTGCCCGTAAAGTGCTTCCGCTTGTCGCCGAGGAGGGCCGGATTGGCGTAGCACCGACGCATGAGGACGCGCCGACGGAGGCTGGCATCCGCGGACGGGGCAAGCCGTCCCTGCTCAATTGCCGCGACCCAGGCGACAACGCGCGAGGCCAGCCGCTCAGCCGCTGCCGGGTCAGCCCCGCGCAGCGCCTGATCGAGGCTGTCATAATCCACGAAGAGAACGCTTTTGATCGCGTCCGCCATAAATCTCCCCAGCAGCGGCAGCGGATGCCACGCTAGTATCTAGCGCGAATCCTTCAGGTTTTTAGCCCTTTCGAAGGGGACTGTCTCCCCCGGCGCGGCGCGAATCTGTGGGCAGCCTCGCCGGCGAACGGCATGTCACCTGAAACGATCCTTCCGGCCCCTGAGCTCGGCGAAAACCGCCGCCGGCGTAGCATCGCCCATGCCAAGGGCGTGCTTCAGGCGCGGATGATCGGCGCGCAGGAATGGATTGGCCGCGAGTTCGTCGCCGATCCTGGTCGGCAGTGTCGCTCGACCCTCCGCCCGCAAGAGCCGGACTTCCTCGGCGCGGCCCTGCAGGTCCAGGTTGTTCGGCTCGATGGTGAGGGCAAACCGGCAATTGGCTTCCGTATACTCGTGGCCGCAATAGATCGTCGTGTCGCGAGGAAGAACGGCAAGCTTCCGCAGCGAGTTCCACATCATGTCCATCGTCCCCTCGATGACCCGGCCGCAGCCTATCGAGAACAGCGTATCGCCGACAAAAGCGACTTTCTCTGAAGGGATCACATAGGTGATGTGACCGAGCGTGTGGCCGGGCGTATCGAGGACGTCGAGTTTCACCGACCCGAAGTCGATCGTATCGCCTTCCGAGACTGTCCGGTCGATACCGGGAATCTTTGCCGCCTCCTTCGCCGGCCCGACGATCGCGCAGTTGAAAGCGGCCTTCAGCGGCAAGTTGCCGTCGGTATGATCGGCGTGATGATGGGTCGTGAAGATGCGGTCCAGCTTCCAGCCTTTTTCCGCAAGCCTGGCCCGGATCGGCGCCTCTTCGGGTGCATCAATGGCGGCGGTCTGGCCGGTCTCCGTGTCGTGGATGAGCACGCCGAAATTGTCGCTGAGACACATAAACTGCTCGATGAGAAGGGCCATTTCGGCTCGTTGCTCCGGTTAGCGTCCGCTTTAGGATTTCTGCCTAGCATCGCCGGGCGGTGAGTGCCATCGCCGGCGGCGCCGTGCCTTCCGGTATATGGTTGCCGCCAATCGCGGCAGAGCGCCATGAGGTTCGAGGCTTCGTCACCCAATGCTTGTCGGCATGTATCTCGATGTGGTGGACCTGCGGGCATTTTACGCCGAGCGGCTGGGCGGCGTCGCCCGCCGGCTGATCGCCGAGCGGCTCAGGCGCCACTGGCCTTCGGTGGCCGGGGACAGACTCCTCGGCGTCGGCTTCGCTACGCCCTACCTCGCCGATTTCGCCGATGAGGCGGAGCGAACTATTGCCTTCATGCCCGCGGCGCAAGGTGTGGTGAACTGGCCGCCGCAAGGACGCAATGCCGCCGCCCTCGTCGCCGACGACGCGCTCCCGCTGTCAGACGCCTCGATCGACCGGGTTCTCGCCGTCCATAGCCTCGAAATGGCGGAGAACGCCCGCGACCAGCTTCGCGAGATCTGGCGTGTGCTGGCGCCGGGGGGCCACATGATCATCGTCGTCCCCAACCGGCGCGGCATCTGGGCCCGGGTCGAGACGACGCCCTTCGGCTATGGCCGCCCGTTCGGTCGCGGCCAGCTGACGGCGCTCCTCCGCGATTGCCTCTTCTCGCCAGTCGCCTGGTCCGAGGCCCTCGCGGTGCCACCTATCGGCCACCGGCCGTGGCTGCGGACCGGAGCCACATGGGAGAAATTCGGCACGGCGCTCTGGCCGGGATTTGCCGGCGTCGTCATCGTCGAGGCAACGAAGCAGCTCTATCAGGGGATCCCGGCCCGGGCGCGCGGCCGCGTCCGGCAGCCGGCTTTTCGCCCGGCGCTCATCCCGCCGACGGCCAACGCGCGCGAAAAGCTCTAGCGCGACAGCAGGAAGACGGCCTGCTGGCCGAAGAGGTTCCAGAACCACCAAGGCGCGTTGAAGTGGATGCGCGAACCGTCGGCCCGCAGCGCCGTGGCGCTCTCGATTTTCGCGTGGACCACGTCGCAGAGCGCAACGAAGTCCCTGATGGTGCAGAAGTGAATGTTGGGCGTGTCGTACCAGGTACTGGGCAGGTTCCGGGTAACCGGCATTTGTCCCTTCCACACGATTTGGCCCCGGATACGCCAGTGTCCGAAATTGGGGAAAGAGACAATGGCCTGGCGCCCGATCCGCAGCATCTGTTCCATCACGCGGCGCGGCTGGTGGGTCGCCTGAAGCGTCTGGCTGAGGATGACGTAGTCGAAAGCATCGTCGGGATAATCGACAAGGTCGGTGTCGGCGTCGCCCTGCACAACGGAGAGGCCGCGGGCGACGCATTCGTTGACGCCGCGCTGGCTGATCTCGATGCCGCGTCCATCGACGCCCCGCGTCAGTTCGAGGAGCTTCAGCAACTCGCCATCGCCGCAGCCGACATCGAGAACCTTGGTCCCCGGCGGCACCAGCTCCGCGATCGCCAGATGGTCGACGCGGAAGGCGCCGCCGGCAATGCCGTTGTTGATGGCGTTCATGTCAGCCGAGCCTTCGCGCTTCGGCGGCCGCGGCAAGGAAGCCACGGACCGTCGAGAATAGCTCAGGCTCGTCGAGCAGGAACGCATCATGGCCGCGGTCGGTCTCGATCTCGACGAAGCTGACACTGGCGCCGGCGGCGTTCAGCGCCCGCACGACGGCCTTGCTTTCCGAAGTCGGAAACAGCCAGTCGGATGTGAACGAGACGACGCAGAACCGCGTCATGGTCCCGAGGAAGGCATTGGCGAGACGTCCGCCGTGGCGGGCGGCGATGTCGAAATAGTCCATCGCCCGCGTCATGTAGAGGTAGGAATTGGCGTCGAAGCGGTCGACGAAGGTCGAGCCCTGGTGGCGCAGATAGGACTCGATCTGGAAGTCGGCGTCGAAGCCGAAGGTTGGCTTGTCGCGATCCTGCAGGTTGCGGCCGAACTTGCGATGCAGGGCGCTGTCCGAGAGATAGGTGATGTGCGCCGCCATGCGCGCCACGGCGAGCCCCTTTCGCGGGCTGGTGCCGGCGTCGAGGTAGCGACCGAACCGCCAGTCGGGATCGGCCATCACCGCCTGACGGCCAACTTCGTGGAAAGCGATGTTCTGCGAAGAATGGCGGGAGCCGGCGGCGATCGGCAAGGCGCTGAAGACGCGCTCGGGATAGGTCGCCGCCCACTCCAGCACCTGCATGCCGCCAAGCGAGCCACCGGCGACGGAGAACAGCGTCTCGATGCCGAGGCGATCGAGGAGCATCGCCTGGGCTCGGACCATGTCACGGACGGTGATGACCGGCAGGTCGATGCCGTAGGCGCGACTCGTGGCGGGATTGGTCGAAGCGGGTCCCGTGGTCCCCATGCAGCCGCCGACGACATTGGCGCAAATGACGAAGTAGCGGTCGGTGTCGATCGGCCGGCCAGGCCCGATCATCGTGCACCACCAGCCTGCCTTGCCGGTCACCGGATTATCGTTGGCAACATGCTGGTCGCCGGTCAGGGCGTGACAGACGAGGATCGCGTTCCGCTTGTCGCGGTCAAGCGTGCCGTAGGTCTGGTAGGCGATCTGGAGGTAGTCGATACGGTGCCCGGAATCGAGGAGAAGCGGCTGATCCGGGCCAAAGCGCTCCACCGGGCTCGCCGGATTGTCGGCCTGGTCAAGGGCGTGCTGGATGTGGCCCGCCGGAGCCCCTTCCGAAACCTTGTCATGGGCCACCGTCATGGTCGCTCCAAACGCCGCGAACAAACCTCTGGCTGAAGTGGGGTCTAGCTAGGTTCGAGCCCTGCAACTGTCAATGTTTTCTTTGATTTTGGCTTCGGGCTTGCCTATGAATGCGCCCGTTCGGCCGCCCCAGAAACGGCCCAATATGTACCGTTGAAACGATCCTTAGGCCCATGTCCGACACCGGCGAAGGCGACGCGCGGCGGCTCTCCGAGCTCCGCGAAAAGATCGACGCGATCGATGCGGAGATGCACCGCCTCCTGATCGAGCGCGGGTCGGTAATCGATTCCCTGATCAAGACCAAGGCGACCGACCGCCCCGGCGCCGCCTTCCGTCCGGGCCGCGAGGCCGCCATGATGCGCCGGCTGGTCCGCCGCCACGGGGGCCGCCTTCCGCTCGCCACGGTCGAGCATATCTGGCGGGAGATCATCACGACTTTCACCCGCATGCAGGCGCCGTTTGACGTCGCCATCGACGGCGCGGCCGATCCGGCGCGGATGCGCGACCTGGCACGATTCTATTTCGGCTTTTCGGTCGAGCTGGTGCCCTGCGATGGACCGGCTGCGGTGATTGCGCGCGTAGGGAGCGGCAACGATCTCGGGCTGATTGCCAGCGACCAGCCGGCGCGGAGTGCCGCGTGGTGGCGCGCTCTGACCGGCGCCTCGGCGCCGCGCATCATGGCGTTGCTGCCCTTCATCCGGGCGGAAAAGAGGCCGGCCGATCTGCCGGCCTTCGTCATTTCACCGAACCTCGCCGACCCGACGCCACCGGATTTTCGCGTCTTCGCCGCCATCGCCAGTGGCGATCCGTCCAGGATCGGCGGGGTGACCATCCTGGCAAGTGCCGATGCGGGAGGCGCGACCGATATGCTGCTCGCGATTCCGGCCGAGCGCGATCCCGCGGCTCTGGCGACGGCAGCGGCGAGTCTGGGAATTGCCCTCGACGACATTGTCGAAGTGGGCGGGATCGCGCGCGGCATCGCCGTCGATTCGACCTCGTCCGCCTTGTTCGAAGCGACCGGAGCCGGGACATGAGCACCGACGCGAAGCGTCCAGCCCCACGACCAGGCGTGCTCGACATTGCGCCTTACGTGCCGGGCAAATCGACCGCGACCGGGGGTGCCAAACTCCACAAGCTTTCGTCCAACGAGACCCCGCTCGGGCCGAGTCCACTGGCGGTCGCCGCCTATCGCGCGGCAAGCGAATCGCTGGAGCGCTATCCCGACGGCACGGCCGCGGCCCTCCGCGATGCTATTGCCTCGGCCTACGGCCTCAACGCCGACCGTATCGTCTGCGGTGCCGGCTCGGACGAGGTCCTCAATCTCATTGCCCATGCTTATGTCGCTCCGGGCGACGAGGGGCTCTATTCGCAATACGGATTTCTTGTCTATCCGATCGCCATCAAAGCGGCGGGTGGCACGGCGCGGGTGGCCGCAGAGCCGAATTTCGTGGCCGACGTCGATGCCATGCTCGGCGCGGTGAACGAGCGAACAAAGGTCGTTTTTCTCGCCAACCCGAATAACCCGACCGGCACGTACCTGCCCTTCGACGAGGTGCGGCGGCTGCACGCCGGCCTGCCGGCCTCGACGCTGCTCGTCCTCGATGCCGCCTATGCAGAGTATGTCCGACGGAACGACTACGAGAGCGGCATCGAACTCGCCGCTACCACCGACAATGTCGTCATGACGCGGACCTTCTCGAAGATCCACGGCCTCGCCGGGCTGCGGATAGGGTGGGGCTACGGACCGGCCCACGTCATCGATGCGCTGAACCGTATCCGCGGTCCGTTCAATGTCTCGACGCCAGCGATTGCCGCCGGCGTCGCCGCGCTCGCCGACCGCGCCCATCAGGAGCGCGGCGTCGCGCATAATGAGTTCTGGCTGCCCAAGATGACGGCCGCGATCGAGAAGCTCGGGCTGAGGGTGACGCCGAGCGTCGGCAATTTCATCCTGATCCATTTTCCCGAAACGCCGGGCAAGACCGCCGCCGATGCCGATACGTTCCTGTCGAGCCGCGGCGTGGTGCTGCGTCGGGTTGCTGCCTACGGCCTTCCCAACGCACTCCGCAAGACCATCGGCGACGACGAGGCCGACCAGGCGACGATCGCGGCTCTGACTGAATTCATGAGCCGGAAGGAGCCGCGATGACCGATCCGATCTTCAATCGCCTTGCCCTTATCGGCATCGGGCTCATTGGCTCGTCCATCGCGCTGGCGGCACGCCGCAACGGCCTTGCCGGCCACATCGCCATCAGCACGCGCTCGGCGAAGACGCTCGCCCGCGCCGAGGAATTGAAGCTCGGCGATTCCTACTCTGCCGATCCGGCCGCCGCCGTCCGCGACGCCGACTGCGTGATTCTCTGCATACCGGTCGGCGCCTCGGGGCAGGTCGCCAGCGACATCGCCCCTGCGCTGAAACCGGGCGCGATCGTCTCCGACGTCGGCTCGGTCAAGGCCTCAGTCGTGGCGCAAGTAAAGCCGCATTTGCCGGCAGGCGTTCATTTCGTGCCGGCCCATCCCGTCGCCGGCACGGAGTATTCCGGCCCCGACGCCGGCTTCGCCGAACTGTTCGTCAACCGCTGGTGCATCCTGACGCCGCCGGCCGACACGGCGCCGGAGGCTGTGGAGCGGCTTGCCGCGTTCTGGCGCGGCCTCGGCGCCAATGTCGAGACCATGACCGCCGAGCACCACGACCTGGTGCTGGCGATCACCAGCCATGTGCCGCATCTCATTGCCTACAACATCGTCGGCACCGCGGCGGACCTGGAGACCGTCACGGAGTCGGAAGTGATGAAGTTCTCCGCCGGCGGGTTCCGCGACTTCACCCGCATCGCCGCGTCGGACCCGACCATGTGGCGCGACGTATTCCTCAACAACCGCGAGGCCGTTCTTGAGATGCTCGGGCGGTTCAGCGAGGACCTCACTGCCTTGCAACGGGCCATACGCTGGGGCGACGGGGACACGCTCTTCAACCTCTTCTCGCGCACGCGCGAGATTCGCCGCGGCATCATCGCCGCAGGTCAGGAGACGGCAATTCCCGATTTCGGCCGGCCGCACGGCGATGGCGAGGGCAAGCCGGGCTAGAAGCGGATCGGCGGAATTGCCGCGATCGGCACAATACCAACTGAGACGAAACCACCGCCGAGGTTGAGCGTCGTTTGGCGCGCCGGGCCGCTTTCCGTATCGACTTTCCGCGTCACCGCCAGGAGAAGCCTCGCCACTGCCGCGGCCGTCCGCGATCCGGGCTGCAATGCCTCGATGACCGCCGGCAGTTCTTCGAGCTTGACGAAGCGCACGACCAGCTTGCCCGAGAGGACTCCTTCCGGAGAGAGCGTGAGGTCGCCCGAACCGCTGGCCGTAACCGGGCCCGCCGAAAAAGCGAGATGGTCGAGCTTCAGCGCCCCGCCCCGTTTCGTCCAGGTCCGAAGCGTTCGCCGGGGATCGAAGCCGAGCGTCCTCCCGACGCCGATGAGTGCCGCCTGCCCATCCAGAGCGACGACCGGCAGGTCGCGCTTGTCGGCGGCTTCAGGACGGACACCTGCCACTCTAACGGAAAGCTTGTAGTCGGGCGTTTTGGCGGGGGTCAGGGCCACTTCCGCCAAATCAGTGGCTATCCCGGAGAGGACGAGGTGAGAGAGATGGATGGGACCCGCGAGTTTCACAGCCTGCGCCGAACCTGAGGCCCGGATCACCCCGCCAAGCCCGGCGGAGACGTCCGTCGAGGCGGCCTTCCAGGTCATGGTGAGTTCCGGCCCTCCCCCGGGCTTGACGGAAATAGGGGCCGCCAGAGATGCCCGAAGGGTGAGCGGCCAGTAGAGCGGCGCCGCGACCGATGCGCCGCCGATGGCAAGTGAACTGCCCTCTTTGGATTTCGCCGAACGAAACCCGGTACAGCCGACGGCAAGCTCCAGGGGAAATCCCGCCGAAGTCAGGGACGAACATTCTGCGCCGTCGCCGATCCCGGCCATCACGTAGCGCATTGCGGCAAAGGAGAGCTGGTTGGCAACGTACCAGTAGCTGACCCAGACCGCCGCCGCGATGCTAACCACCGCGACGAATACATCGAAGGGCTTGCGTCGGCGTCGTTCGGTCATGGGCAATCCCGGTTGCGAGACGCGAGGCGACCTGTTAGGTCGCGCCGTCGCCGGCGAGGCCTTCGATATGTCCGATCTCTGGGTGTTTGGCTACGGCTCGCTGATGTGGCGTCCCGGGTTTTCCCATCTGGAGGCGGTGCCGGCGCGGCTGATCGGCGCTCATCGGGCGCTCTGCGTCTATTCCTGGGTCCATCGCGGCACGAAGGACCGGCCGGGTCTCGTTCTCGGCCTCGATCACGGCGGCTCGTGCCGCGGCATAGCCTTTCGGGTCGACTCAAAGTCTCGTGATGCCGTCGTCACTTATCTGCGCGAGCGCGAACTCGTGACGTCGGTCTATCGGGAAGTTCATCGCAACGTCCGTTTGCTCGCCGCGTCACGGACCGTCAAGGCGCTGGCCTTCGTCGTCGACCGGCGGCACGAGCAATATGCGGGCGCACTTCCCCCGGACCGCCTGCTCGACCTCGTCCGCTACTCCGAAGGGCGCTCGGGCGCCAATGCCGACTACGTTGTCAACACCGTCCGGCATCTCGACACGCTCGGCGTCCACGACCCGGTACTTGGCTGGCTCGCCGACCGGCTGGCGGGCAAAGACGCGCGTCGCCGCGCCTGAACCGCCGCCGCCCTGACGTCGTCGACAATCCGGCGGCGCTCGGTCTCGCTCGTGGCCAGAAGATGCACCAACGCGACGGTCGATGGTCCGGCATTGGCGGCCGGAACCGGTTCCACCGGAATGCGCTCGGGCGAGTCGACCGCCACAATCTCGCGCGCCATCAAGCCGCCGTTTCGCGTCTGCTCGGCCAGCATGACGACCGCGGCGGTGAAGTCCGGGAGCGCTTCCAGGGCGACCCTGCTGAACAGGTAGCGGCGGCCCGAAGCACCCCGCCAATAAAGGAACCGGTCGCCGAGCCCCGCCCTTCGGGCGAAATCGGGCCTTGCATCGGAGAGGATGGGGAGGAGCGCGGCGACCATAAGAACAAACATAGAACATCATGTCGGTGCCGGCAACCGGCAAAACGCAACAATCTGCAAAATTTCCCGAAATTCAGGAGTGCTGGGCGACGCGCGCTGCGGCAGACGCCGGAAAGGGCGGCGGATGCTTTGCCCGCCATGCTTCGAGGAGCAGGCGGTCGGATGCGCCCTCGATGCTGGCCTCCAGCTCCTTCAGGAAAGCCCGTGGCGCCTGACCTGCGGCGAGCGGCGGCAGGAAGTCGAGGACGATTGTGCCCGGGTAGCGGAGGAACTTCCGGCGCGGCCAGAAGAGGCCCGAATTCGTCGCCACCGGCACCACCGGCACCTTGAGCGCGTGATAGAGGTGGGCGACCCCGCTCTGATACTCCGGCTCCGCCCCCGGAGTACGCCGCGTCCCTTCCGGGTAGATCAGGACCCGCCGTCCACCGGCCAACGCTGAGCGGACCCTTGCGGCAAGGTCGCGGAGCGCTGACGGTCCTTTATCCCGGTCGACCGGGATCATCCCGCTGCGCCCCGCGTACCAGCCGTAGAACGGGATGCGCATCAGCTCGCGCTTCAGCACCACCGTCAGATCGGCGACCGAGGGAAAGAGAACGAAAGTGTCGAAGGTCGACTGATGTTTGGCGGCAAGGACGGCGCCGCCCTCGGGAATGTTCTCGAGACCGCGCATCTCAACCCGCGTTCCGCAGATGACGCGGAGGAGGAAGAGCATGATGTTGGACCACAGCGTCACCCCGGCGAGGTTCGCCCGCTCCGACCCGAACAACAAAAGATAGGGCGCCGCCCCGACATTCATCACGACGGAAACGATGTAGAAGGCGATGTTGAAGAGGAGCGAGCGGACGAAGATCATGCGCGCCGGCTCTTAGCCGACTCAGCCTTCGCCGGCAACGTCCGGCGGAACGGAGGGGGCGATCACAAGCCGTGCCTTGGCGTAGAGCAGTTTAGCATATTCCCGCACCAGCAGGCCGAACGCCGGCGGATCCCACCACCATTTATCCAGATGGAGGTCCGGATTGTTGACCGGGTACGGGATGAGGCGGATTGCCGGCATGGCGGTTCGCAGCTCGATCATGCTGCGCGCCATGTGATAGTCGCTGGTCACGACGATGAGGGATGTGAAGCCTTGGCTCTCCGCCCACTGCCGCGTCTCGGCGGCATTGCCGATCGTATTCCGCGCGTCGTGACCGAGGTCGACGCAGCAGGCAAGGTCGTCGCGCTTGTCGCCGGACAGCGTGTCGGCAAGGATTGCCGGCGTCACCACGCGGTTGACGCCCGATATCAACACGCGAGACGCATGGCCGTCGGCCAGGAGGTCGAGGGCGCCGTCGATCCGCGCCACGCCGCCCGTCAATACGACGATCGCGTCAGCATGTGGATCGACTGGCGGTTTCGTCGCGCTGACGCCGCGCGCGAAGTCGACAAAGCCGGCGGCAAGCAGGACAACGGCGCACAAGGTCAGAACCGCGCCGACGCGGACGGGCGCCGGCCGGCGGCGCCGGGCGCGCACGCTATCCCCGCTTCGCTCAATCTGCGAAGAGGCAACGGTAGTCCGGTGTCTGACCACATCGCTCATGGACGACAGGATCATAGCAAGAAAAGGCATGCGCCGGGCAAGCTTGCGGGCACTTCCATTCAATCCGCATCAGCAAGGTAGCGGTAGACCGTCAGGCGGGACGTGATAGCGGTCATGACGGCGATCAGGAAAGCGATGCCAACAGCGCCGAGATATCCGATCGGTCCGACGGCGAACCGTCCGAAAAGCGCCGACACCTGATCGGTCTCGGGCGTCGCCATCGAGGGGGCGATCAGGAAGCCGAGGAGGACGAAGACCAGGGCTGCGACGATGGCGCCGGCAAGGCCCCCCTTGAGGCCGAGAAGCAGGAAATGGCGCTGGAATTCCCGCGCGATGTAACCATCCTCGGCGCCGACGAAATGGAGAACCGAAACGACGTCTCGGTTGCCGGCCATGGCGCCCCGCGTCGCAAAGACGACGCTGAGGATCGTCGCGATAAAGACGAGGCTGAGGACACCCGCGCCGACGATGACCGTTGCATTGGCCATGGTCTGGAGGCGCGCAGTCCAGCTGCGGTGATCGTCGAGGTCTGCACCCTTGACCTGGGCTTTCAGACGCGCCGCGAGGGCGGTGAGGTCGACGGCATTGGGATTGGCGAGGCGGACGACGATAAGCCGCGGAATCGGA
>JBDTLN010000007.1:0-13154 GCA_039934795.1 Bauldia sp.
TCGCGGCATCGATCTCGGCATGACCCATGTCGACACCGCCGAACTCTACGGCTCGGGGGCCGCCGAGACGATCGTCGGCGAAGCGATCGCCAGCCTTCGCGAAGAGCTGTTCATCGTTTCCAAGGTCATGCCGAGCAACGCCTCGCGCCAGGGAACGATCGCCGCCTGCGAGAACTCGCTGAAACGCCTCGGCACCGACCGCCTCGACTGCTTCCTTCTCCACTGGCGCGGTCGCTATCCACTGGAGGAGACATTCGCCGGCTTCGCCGAGCTGAAGCGCGCCGGCAAGATCCGCTCCTGGGGCGTCAGCAATTTCGACGCGGACGATCTCGACGAGGCGCTGTCCATCGCCGGCGAGGGCGTCATAGCCTGCAATCAGGTGCTCTACCATTTGCAGGAACGCGGCATCGAGCACGCCGTCATCCCGTGGTCCGAGAAGCATGGCGTGGCGCTCGTCGGCTACAGCCCTTTCGGCCACAGCGGCTTCCCGGCTCCGCGCACCAAAAGAGGTGCCGTGCTCGCCGAGATTGGCGCGGCGCACGGCGTCAGTTCCCGCGCCGTCGCCCTTGCCTTCCTCACCCGCCGGCCGTCGCTGTTCACCATCCCCAAGGCCGCCGACCCCCTCCACGTCGCGGAGAACGCCGCCGCAGGCGACCTCACGCTTTCCGCCGCCGAAATCAAACGCATCGACGCCGCTTTCCCCCTCGGCGGCGCCGGCCCGCTGGCGATGATCTGACGGCCGAACGGTGCTGCTCACCGACGGTGGCGCTCCCGGTAGCCGCCCTTCCCTCTGGCGACTCCCGGCCCGCGCCCTATGATGTCGATAAACCATCAGGAGTTCCTCATGACCGACAAACCCACCGACAAGACCGTGCTCCACGTCATCCAGCGCCTCGCCGACGAGGAGCGCACGCTCTACGAGAAAGCCGACCTCTCCGACATGGAGCGCGAGCGCATCCGCCTGATCAACATCGAGCTCGACCAGGCCTGGGATCTGCTCCGTCAGCGCCGCGCCCTCCGCGAATTCGGCGACGACCCCAACGCGGCAAAAATCCGCAAGCCGGGTGTGGTCGAGAACTACGAGGGCTGATCGGAGGGCCGGCGGCGCTACCGGGTGAAATGAGCGGCGAGCTTGTAGATCAGTTCATTGTGCTGATCGCGCGGACCGCCGGCAGCGTTTTTGGCGATCAGGTCATCCGCCTGCCGCACCAAATGCGGAAGATCGCGTTCGACAAAGAACGACTGGCGAAGAAGCGCCAGAGCAACCGCGAGATCGGGATCGTCGCGCCGCCCTGACTGGGTGGCGACCGCCTCGGCGATGCCGACGGTCGTGACGAAAGGCAGTGCGCAGCCGGCGCGCAGTCGCCCGGCCCTGATTTCCCGCCGGAACAGATGATCGACCGGCAGCTTGACGCCGGCGTCCCACTCCGCCTCGAAGGCTTTCAGGAGCCGGCGAAGAGCGTCGGGGTTGACGATGTAGGAAGACGCTCCAAGGAAATAGACCAATTCGCCATCGATGATGGCGAAGTCGCTCGGCGCCCGCTCCGGCAGGGTTTTGCTGAAAGCCTTCGTCGAGGCCGCTCGCAGCAGCCCGATCTGATAGAGGTCCGGAGCGACTATGAAGTCGAGGAATACGACGTCGAATATGGAGAAGAGCCCGAGCTTGAGGGCGTTACCGAGGAAAGGCTTCAAAAGCGCCGATAGAACCGCGTCGTCCTCGAGGACGTGCACATAGGCGCCCGCATGGGCACTTTGGCTGAGGACATCCCGGTGCGACCTGAAGATCGCGACCTCACCGTCGCTCAGCAGCCGCCCCCCTTCCCGCTTTGGAAACGCCTTGCCATCGATGGCCGGAAAGCGCGCATAGTTTTCGCTCAAGCCATATTTCTCGAGTTGCAGTTCCATGCTCTTCCGCCGCTCCTCGGCACGGTCGAGATTGATGTAGTAGCCGCGAATGGACGGAACGCTGGGCATGAAACGTCGTGCTCGGTGGAGAGATGGCGGCCGGCAGGAGCCCGGCGAGGCAATAGATCGAGGCTAGGCGCCGCTTGGGTACAGGGCAAGCAGCCTCGCGCTCCGTCACCCCGTGACAATTTTGGCCGTCCGGTGCCTAATCCATGGCAACCGGACGGGAGACAGCCTTGCCCACAGACCGCGAACTCTTCGACACGCTGCGTGGCCGTCTCTTCACCGCCGTGGTTGGCGATGTGCTCGACGGCGCCGGCTTCAATCGCCAGTTCCTGCCCGCCCAGATCCGGCCACTCATCCCCGACATGGTGGTCGTCGGCCGCGCCATGCCGCTGCTTGAGGCCGATATAGATCCGGCGCGCGCCGACGAGCGTGACGCCGCGGACTTTGGCTTGATGCTCCGCGCCCTCGACGACCTCAAGCCGGGCGAGGTTTATTTGTGCACCGGCGGCACGCCGGACTATGCGCTGTGGGGCGGCCTGATGAGCACCCGCGCCCTGCATCTCGGCGCCGCCGGCGCGGTGGTCGACGGCTTCCACCGCGACACGCGCGAGATTGTCGCCCTCGGCTTTCCGACCTTCTCCTCCGGCGCCTATGCGCAAGACCAGCGGCGCCGCGGCCGCGTCGTCGATTTCCGTCTCGCCATCACCTACGCCAATGGCTGCCGGGTCGCGCCGGGCGACATCGTCTTCGGCGATATCGACGGCATCGTCGTTATCCCGAAGGACGCAGCGGCCGACATCGTCGCCGCCGCCCTCGCCAAGGTCGACGGCGAAGACCTTGTGCGCGAAATGATCCTTGCCGGTCAGTCGACGGAAGCGGCGTTCAAGAAGACCGGCATCATGTGATTGCCGCGCGATGGCGGCTGGAGTGTCAGCGTCCGGCCACTGCGCCCGCGATCGCGCGCAGCACGTCGCGCAACTGGCGGCGGGTCGCGGCCAACGCGCCGGACGTGTCGATGATGAAATGGGCGCGTCGCCGCTTTTCCGCGTCGGGCAGCTGGCGGCGTAGAATGCCGGCGAGCTTCTCCTCGGTCATGCCGGGTCGGGAGAGCAACCGCTTGCGCTGCATCTCCTCCGGCGCCGACACAACCGCAACCGCATCGACGCGTGCCTCGCCGCCGGTCTCGAAGAGAAGCGGAATGTCGAGAACAAGCAGCCGGCGCCCTTCCGCGACCGCCCTGGCGCGCAGCCGCGTTTCCTCGCCGCGCACCAGCGGGTGGACAATCGCTTCGAGGCGCTTCAGCGCTGTCGGGTCGGCGAAGGCGATTTCCGAAAGCTTGGCGCGATCGACCGCGCCATTGACGATCGCTGCCGGAAAGGCGGCGCGGACCGGTTCCACGGCGCCGCCGGAATATAGGCGGTGCACCGCAGCGTCGGCGTCGAAAACCGCTGTCCCCTCACCGGCAAACATCGCCGCCACGGTCGACTTGCCCATTGCCGCCGAACCGGTGAGGCCGAGGACGAACATCACTGCGCCTCGATGGTCGCCAGCACTGCCGCGCGGAGTTCGGGTGTCACCGTCGGGCGCTTGCCGAACCAGCGCTCGAATCCCGGCGCCGCCTGGTGGAGGAGCATGCCCAGCCCGTCGACCGCAACGAGCCGGCGGGCCCGCGCGGCGCGGAGGAGCCCGGTCTCGATCGGCACGTAGACGAGGTCGGTCACGATCGCGTCCTCGGGCAGCGGCGCAAGGTCGACGACCAGCTCCGGCTGACCGACCATGCCAAGGCTCGTCGTGTTGACCAGAAGCTTCGTCTCGCGGAGCAGGCGCGGCAGGTCGGACCAGGAAGCGGGACGGACGGACTTGCCGAAGCGCGTCGCCAGGACCTCCGCCCGGTCGATCGTCCGGTTGACGACATGAATCGGTTCAAATCCGCGAGACAGCAGCGCCCACACTGTTGCGCGGGCCGCCCCGCCAGCTCCGAGCACTGACGCAGGCCGTCCGGACCCGTCCACAGGTCCGATTTTTTCGTCGAGGTTGGCGAGAAAGCCGAGGCTGTCGGTGTTGCTGGCGATCAGTTGTCCACCGTCTATCCACAGGGTATTCACAGCGCCCACGGCCTGACCGGCAGCGTCCACCTCTGTTGCAGCGGCAAACGCAGCTTCCTTGTGCGGGACGGTGACATTCCCCCCGACATATCCCCGTTCTGCGAGGTTCTTGAGGAACGCCTGAATCTCTTCAGGTGCCACCGGCTGGCGGACGTAGTCGCCGCTAAGTCCCAGTTCCTGCAGCCAGAATCGGTGGATGATCGGCGAGCGCGAATGGGCGACCGGCCAGCCGATGACGCAGGCGACGGGGATAGTCATGCGGCGATTTCACCTTCGGCCCGCAGAAAGGCAAGCAGAGCCAGGAGGGGCAGCCCGAGGATGGTGAAGTAGTCCCCCTCGATCCGTTCAAACAGCCGGATTCCGGGCCCTTCGAGTTGATAAGCGCCGACACTTGTCAACGCCGCCTCCCCGACCTCGTCGAGATACATCTCGATAGAAGCCGCCGACAGCTTCCGCATCGTGAGTTTCGCCGAATCAACGTGCCGCCAGACAACGCCGCCCTCGCGCACAGCGGCAATTGCGCTGTGCAACCAATGGCTTCGCCCTGACAGCGTCTCGAGCTGACGCATCGCCTCCGCGCGAGACGACGGCTTGTGCCGGATCGTGCCGTCGCAATCGAGCACCTGGTCGACGCCGAGAACGAGCGCCCCGCCGCGCTCCTCCTCGACCACCGCCAACGCCTTTGCCACCGCCAGCGCCTCGGCAATACCAAGGGGGCCGACGCCAGATTCAATCAATGGCTTCTCGACCGCCCGCTCGTCGATTCGCGCCGCCCTGGCGTCGAACGAAACGCCGGCGGCTGCAAGCAGCCTGATCCGCGTAGTGCTGGCTGAAGCTAGGACAACACGACCCATGTCACTCGGCCGCTTCGCGACGCGCCTTGGCGGCCTGCTGCAGGGTTACGATCGCTGCGGCCGTCTCCTCGATCGAGCGCCGTGTAACGTCGATGATCGGCCAGCCATGTCGCGCGCAGAGTTTTCTTGTGGCGGCGATCTCGTCGGCGATCGAGGCCTTGTCCACATAGGCGTTGTCACGACTGCTGGCGTTGAGACTTAAGATTCGGTTCTCGCGCAACTGGACGATGCGGTCGGGGCTGGCAACCAGGCCGACCACGAGGGGGTGGCTCAAATGGTCGAGCTGCGCCGGCAAAGGTACACCGGGCACGATCGGGACGTTGGCCGTCTTGATGCCGCGGTTGGCGAGATAGATGGATGTCGGGGTCTTCGATGTGCGGCTGATGCCGACAAGCACGATGTCAGCCTCGTCGAGGGCTCCAGTCATCTGGCCGTCGTCGTGCATCATGGTGAAATTGAGCGCGTCGATGCGCCGGAAATATTCAGCGTCGAGCACATGCTGAGCGCCGCTGCGGCGGGCGCCGGTGGTGCCGAGATAGGACTGGAGCAGTTGCAGGACCGGCTCCAGCACCGAGGCGCAGGGAATGCCGAGCGCGCGGCAGGCTCCTTCAAGCCGCTCGCCGAGTTCACGGTCCACTAATGTGTACAGCACAATGCCTGGCGATTCTTCCAACTCGGTGATGATGCGTTCGAGTTGTTTCGACGTCCGCACCATGGAGTGGACGTGCTCGATCGAGCGCATCTGCGTGTATTGCGCGGCCGCCGCCCGCGCCACGGCGATCAGAGTCTCGCCGGTAGCGTCGGAAATCATGTGCAGGTGGAAGAAGCTTTCCCGGTTCTTCACACACTCATCCCCAGCCCTGTGGACAGCAATTTGAAAAGGGCAGTTGGCCGTCAAAGCCGCTCGCACTGTTCATGAACTGCCCAATTTGATCAACATGCGGGCGCCGACGATTGCCGAATCCGTTCGACCGGCAACAGCGGGCGGCGATTGAGTTATCCCAGCTTGTCCACGCATCATCCCCACCTTCCACCATTCTATGCGGACAAGTTGGATCGTTAACGATTTGTTAACCCTTCTCTTTTGCGGCGTTTCCTGTTTTTTGGCATCTGCCATCCGATATCGGGTTCACAGGATGTGGCACGACCCTGCTTCACTACCCGATTGTGGACAGTGCGAACCGGCTGCTAATTCACACACCAAATGAATCAAAAAGAAGAATCTAAGAATCTTTTGGTTGGCATTGAGGATAGCCGTGCGGGCGGCAACTCATCGGATGGCCGCTTGCGTCGCGTTCTGGCGGGCGAGGTGATCAATCCCCCACCAATCTGGCTGATGCGTCAGGCTGGACGCTACCTGCCGGAGTATCGTGCGCTGCGATCGAAGGCGGGGTCGTTTCTGGATCTTTGCTTCAATCCTCCGCTCGCGGCGACGATCACGTTGCAGCCGATCGAACGGTTCGATTTTGATGCTGCGATTCTGTTTTCGGACATTCTGGTTGTTCCGTTCGGACTTGGTCGAAAGGTCGCCTTCGTCGAGGGCGAAGGTCCGAGACTTGAGCCGATCGACGCAGATGGGATCGACAGGCTCGATCTGGATGGGTTGGCTGGGAAACTCCGTGCCGTGCTGGAGACGGTGTCGCTGGTTCGGGCGCAGCTCAATCGCGGCAAGGCGCTCATCGGATTCTGTGGTGCGCCGTGGACCGTTGCGACTTACATGGTCGCCGGAGCGGGTACCAGCGATCAGGCGCCGGCACGTCTGTTCGCGAAGCGTCACGCTGGTCTATTTCAGAAATTGATCGATTGCCTTGTCGAGGCGTCCGCTACCTATCTCGTCGGGCAGATCCGCGCCGGCGCAGATGTATTGCAGATATTCGATAGCTGGGCCGGCGTGCTCGACGATGAAGGCTTTGCCCGCTGGTGCATAGAGCCAACGCGAAGGATCGTTGCGAAAGTGCGCGCCGCCGAACCGCATACGAAGATAATCGGCTTTCCAAAGGGTGCCGGGCTGCGCCTGGAGGCTTTTGTGAGAGAAACCGGCGTCGACGGCGTATCCATTGATTGGACAGTGCCGCTGGAGTTCGCCCGTGACCGACTGCAGACGCAGGGTGCCATTCAGGGCAATCTCGATCCGCTGACATTGGTTGCCGGCGGAGAGGGACTGGACAGAGCAGTGGAGCGGATTGTCGCCGGGCTGGCAGGCGGTCGCTTCATCTTCAACGTTGGTCACGGGATCGTTCCGGAGACGCCCATCGCAAATGTGGAACGGCTGGTAACGCGGGTGCGCGACAATGGCGGGTAACGCTCGAAGCGGAGGCCCGGTGTATTGGCAGCGCATGGTCGTCGGTTTGGCGATTACCGCGTTGCTGGTGATCGCACTTTTCGCATGGGACCCGTCCGGCCTCTACGCCTGGCTCAAGGCGGCGCACGTCGTCGCGGTGATCTCGTGGATGGCTGGCATGCTCTATTTGCCGCGCTTGTTCGTTTACCATGCCGGCGTTCCGGTTGGTTCCGATCAGTCCGAAACATTCAAGGTGATGGAGCGGCGTCTGCTGCGCGCCATCATCAACCCGGCCATGATTGCCACATGGGTTTTCGGACTATGGCTCGCCTGGGACGGGGGATTCTTCTCCAGCTTCTGGCTGCAGGCGAAGTTGGCTCTGGTCCTTATCTTGTCGGGGCTCCATGGCTGGTTGACCCGCTGGGTGCGGGCGTTTGCCGAGGACCGCAATTTGCACAGCCAGAGGTTCTATCGTTTCGTCAACGAGGTTCCGACGCTGCTGATGATCCTCATCGTCATACTGGTCGTGGTGAAGCCTTTTTGAGTTGATGCATCGCCTCTTGCTGTTGCGAAGGCGAGCGACTATCTTGCGCTCACCGCACAGAAGCAGACGGGCGCCGGGTTCTTGAAACCCGGAGAGCCGGACCGGCGGATCCGCTGGTCCAAAGTTCTGCGCATCTTTTCCCATCCCTCCCCTGTCGGCTTTTTCCCCCGATCCCAGCAGAGATTTTCCCTTCATGCCCGAAATGAAATTGCAGGACCTCAAGGCGAAGTCGCCGGCCGAGCTCTTGGCGTTCGCCGAGCAGTACGAGGTCGAGAATGCTAGCACCTTGCGAAAGCAGGAGCTGATGTTCGCGATTCTGAAACAACTCGCGGCGCGGGACACCGACATCATTGGCGAAGGCGTCGTTGAGGTGTTGCAGGACGGGTTCGGGTTCTTGCGATCGCCAGACGCGAATTACTTGGCCGGACCCGATGACATCTACGTATCACCGTCGCAGATCAGGCGCTTCTCGCTTCGCACCGGTGACACAGTCGAGGGGCAGATCAGGGGGCCGAAGGACGGTGAGCGGTATTTCGCCCTGCTCAAGGTCAATACGATCAATTTCGAGGATCCGGACAAGGCGCGCCACAAGGTCCATTTCGACAATTTGACGCCGCTCTATCCCGACGAGCGGTTTAAGATGGAACTGGACAATCCGACGGGCAGGGATCTGAGCGCGCGGGTGATGGATCTGGTCTCGCCGCTCGGGAAGGGCCAGCGAGCGTTGATCGTGTCGCCGCCGCGAACCGGCAAGACGGTGCTCTTGCAGAACATCGCTCACTCCGTCGCGGCCAACCACCCCGAGTGCTACCTGATTGTGCTCCTCATCGACGAGCGCCCGGAAGAAGTTACCGACATGCAGCGCTCGGTGAAGGGCGAGGTGATTTCATCCACCTTCGACGAGCCGGCGACGCGTCACGTTCAGGTCGCCGAGATGGTGATCGAGAAGGCCAAGCGCCTGGTGGAGCACGGCCGCGACGTGGTTATTCTACTCGATTCGATCACACGCCTCGGGCGTGCCTACAACACGGTGGTGCCGTCGTCTGGCAAGGTGCTCACCGGCGGCGTCGACGCCAACGCCTTGCAGCGGCCGAAGCGGTTCTTCGGCGCTGCGCGCAACATTGAGGAAGGTGGCTCGCTGACGATCATTTCGACGGCGCTGATCGACACGGGGAGCCGCATGGACGAGGTGATCTTCGAGGAGTTCAAGGGCACGGGCAATTCGGAAATCATTCTTGACCGGAAGGTCGCCGACAAGCGGGTGTTCCCGTCCATCGACATCACGCGATCGGGCACGCGCAAGGAAGAGCTCCTCGTGCCGCCGGACATCTTGAAGAAGATGTATGTGCTCCGCCGCATCCTGATGCCGATGGGCACGATCGATGCGATTGAGTTCCTTCTCGACAAGCTGAAGCAGACGAAGACCAATGCGGACTTCTTCGACCAGATGAACACCTGAGGTGACGGTTCGCCGTCACGCGAGCAGCGCCGCCAGGGCGTCGGCCCGCGTTACGGGAAGCGAGCACGTTTGGCTGCGGCAGACATAGGCCGTCGCTTTGCCGCCAACGGCTGGCTTGCCAGCAGCTGGATGGCCCGCTGGCAGATCGTCGCCCGTCGTGTGAACCGAGATGATCGTATTTGGCGTTGACACGCGCCGAGCGGTGGCGATGAGGTCGGCTGCGGAGCCTTGCTGGGCGATGATGGCGAGATCGACTGCACCGAGGCGAAGGTCGAGGGTATTGAGCACGCCGGTGGCGGCGAAGAGGTTGCTCGCGATAGACGACGCGGATGCTTCGAGGATCCGGTCGACGTCGTCGCGGTAGCGATCGTTGCCGGTGAGGCGCCAGAGGCGCACAAGGTTTGCCCCCATCAACGCATCGGCGCTTGGCGTCGCCTCGTCGACGTCGGATTTCGGCCGCATGATTAGGGCTTCGGCGTCGTCCGCCGGGAGGAAGTATCCCGGCTCCGTTTCGTCCCAGTGGTGGGTGCGTAGGACGGCCGCCAGAGACTCGGCCTCGGTGATATATCTGTGTTCAAAGGTTGCTGAGTAGAGCGCGATCGCGGCGCGGATCATCGCAGCATAGTCGGTGGCTAGACCTGGGAATATGCGTTGGCGGGCGCGCGCCGAGTGCGCCAGGCGGTTGTTGGTGGTCATTGATTCAAGGACGAAGCGATAGGCAGATCGGGCAAGCGCGATCCAATCCGGGCGATCGAGGCTGGCGCCCGCGCGTGCTAGCGCGGCGATAGTCAAGCCGTTCCAGTCGGCGAGGATCTTGTCGTCGAGGCCGGGTCGTGTGCGCTGCGCTCGGTGGATAAGGAGGCGCGCGCGCAAGATGGTAAGTCGGGATTCGGTGGCGGCGTCGGATAGGTCGAGGCGCTTGAGTCGGTTCGGGATCGAGACGCCGTCCCAATTCCCACCATCGGTTATTTCGTAGATGTCCGCGAAGAAGGGGCCATCGCTCGGGCCGAGGACGGAGAGGATCTCCGCAAGGGTCCAGACGTAGAAGCGGCCCTCATGTCCTTCGGAATCGGCGTCGAGGCTGGCGGCGAAGGCGCCGCCGGGAAGGAGCATCTCCCGCCCGAGCCAGGCGATTGTTTCATCGATTCGGGCACGAAACAGAGGATCGCCGGTTTTCAGGAACGCCGACGTCATCAATTCGATGAACTGGGCGTTGTCGTAGAGCATCTTTTCGAAGTGCGGTACGAGCCAGCGGTCGTCGACGGAATAGCGGGAAAAGCCGCCACCGATGTGGTCGTAAATTCCGCCTTGCGCAATATTGCGAAGGGTGACGAGCACGATTTCGGCGAACTTGGTTTGGCGGGTGCGGGCGCCGGCGCGCCATAGAAATTCTAGGAGGCTTGCCTGGGGGAATTTCGGGAGGCCGCGGATGCCGCCACGCTCGCGATCCATAAGGTCATAGAGGCGTGATGCGGCCCGGTCGAGGAAGTCAACGTCAAGGGTTGCGGCCTCTCCCGTGGGGCGTTCGGCGAGGGCTTGGATGAGTAGCGCCGTGTTGTGGGCAATCTTGTCCGGCTCGTCGCGGTAGAGTCGGGCGACTTCGGTGAGGACATCGACGAAAGCGGCGCGGCCATAGCGGGCCTTGTTGGGAAAGTAGGTTCCGCCCCAAATGGGCTTGCCATCAGGAGCGAGGAACATGGTGAGAGGCCAGCCGCCCTGTTCGCCGAGAGCATGGAGGGCCGCCATATAGATCTGGTCGACCTCCGGTCTTTCCTCGCGGTCGACCTTGATATTGACGAAGAGACGGTTCATCACCGCCGCGGTCGTCGGGTCCTCGAAGCTTTCGTGGGCCATGACATGGCACCAGTGGCACGCGGCGTAGCCGATCGAGAGGAGGATTGGCTTGTTTGCAGCCGTCGCCTCATCGAGCGCCGCCGGCCCCCAGGGGCGCCAATGGACCGGGTTATCCTTGTGCTGGAGAAGGTAGGGGCTGGCTTCGTGGCGAAGGAGATTCTCGGTCATTGGGCGCGTCGGCTTAGAGGTCGGCAATCGCGCTAATGTATCAGCGAGATGGAGCAGGCACAGCCTTGACGGCCTCGGACACCATTTACGCATTGTCGAGCGGGGCGCTGCCGTCGGGGGTGGCGGTAGTTCGCGTCAGCGGCCCGGCGGCGCGGCGCGGGCTCGATATGCTCGCGGGTTTGGTGCCTGAACGGCGGCGGGCGGTGGTGCGGACGCTGCGGGACGGGGCGGAGATGGTTGATACGGCGATCGTGATGTTCTTTCCCGGGCCAGACAGTGTGACGGGCGAGGATGTTGTTGAATATCAGGTACATGGCGGCCGGGCGGTGGTCGCGGCGCTGCTTGATGCCCTGTCAAAAGTACCAGGGTGTCGGCCGGCGGAGGCGGGGGAGTTCACACGGCGGAGTTTTCTCAACGGACGCATAGACTTAAGCGGGGTTGAGGGGCTTGCAGACCTGGTCCGGGCGGAGACTGAGAAACAGCGCCGGCAGGCGGCGCGACAGGCCGCGGGCGGCTTCCGGACGGTTGCGGACGGGTGGCGGTCACGTCTGATTCGGGCACGCGCGCTCGTGGAAACCGGCATCGATTTCGTCGAAGAAGAGATTCCGGCGTCAGTCTGGGCGGAGGCGGAAACGGAGGTTAGCGATCTCGCGAGCGAGATTGGACGACATCTCGACGACGGCCATCGGGGCGAACGGGTCCGGGATGGGCTGACGGTAGTGCTCCTTGGTCCTCCCAATGTCGGCAAGTCGAGTTTGCTGAATGCGCTGGCACGGCGGGACGTGGCGATCGTGACGCCAGAGCCGGGGACCACCCGGGACCTTATCGAAGTCGCTCTTGATCTCGGTGGGTATGCGGTCACCCTGGTGGACACGGCAGGCCTCCGGGAGGCGGCTAGTTTGGCGGAGCAGGAAGGAACCCGCAGAGCCGAGGCGAGGGCTGCTACCGCCGATTTGGTGCTATGGCTGGAGGATGTGTCATGGCCCGGTCCATCTTTGGCGCTAGTCGAACGAGGCCCTGCCCTGCTGCGAGTCGGCACGAAGGCCGACCTGATCGATTCGGGACGGGAACGATTCGTGCGGGGTGGCCCCGAGCTACTTGTATCGGCGAAGACGGGGGCGGGCCTCGCTGTCTTGGTGGAACGGCTGACGGCGTTTGCGGGCGCGCAGGTCGGGCCGGGTGAGGCCCCGTTGATCACGCGCCAGCGCCATCGATTGGCTCTCAATGACTGCAAGGGTTGTCTTGACCGGGCCATCGCTCCGGGCCTGGATGCTGAGTTGCGGGCGGAGGAACTGCGACGGGCGACGGACGCGCTCGGCCGGATAAGCGGCCGGATCGATGCGGAAGGTCTTCTGGACGTTATTTTCGCGGAATTTTGTATCGGCAAGTGAGGGTGTTTCACATGAAACGGTGCCGATTCAAGGCTTGCCGTTCCACGTGAAACAGGCGATTTTGACGCCTGTCCAAGGGTCGGATAGGAAGCAGCAGAACAAGGTCGCACAATGAGCCGGTTTGACGTCATTGTTGTCGGCGGAGGGCACGCCGGAACCGAAGCCGCCGCGGCCGCGGCGCGCGCCTGCGCGCGCACGGCGCTGGTTACCCATGCCTTTGCGACCATCGGTGTCATGTCTTGCAACCCGGCGATCGGAGGTCTCGGCAAGGGGCACCTTGTGCGGGAGATCGATGCCCTGGATGGGCTGATGGCACGAGTTGCCGACCGGGCAGGCATCCAGTTCCGGGTTCTCAACCGGCGCAAGGGTCCTGCCGTGCGCGGCCCCCGGGCGCAAGCCGACCGGCGCCTCTATCGCGAGGCGTTGCAGGCTGAAGTTCGAGAGATTGCCGCGCTAACGGTCATCGAGGGCGAAGTCGACGACCTCCTATTTGGAACCGATTGCGCCTCGGCAGCCGGTGTGAAACTAGCCGATGGCAGCGAGCTCAGGGCTGGTGCGGTGGTTATCACTACGGGCACCTTCCTGCG
>JBDTLN010000008.1:0-12894 GCA_039934795.1 Bauldia sp.
CAACGACTGGGGCGGCGTATCGCCGGTAACGCCCGACCACGTAAACCCCGAAGCCCCATGGCCCGAACTCGATCGTCTCGGCCGCGTCACGGCGGCGTCAGGAAAGCGTCTTACTGAGCGACTGGCGATCTATCCGGCCTTCGCACGGAACTCGAAGGCGTGGGTCGAACCCACGATCGCAAAAAGACTTTTCGACCACACGGATGCAGACGGTTGGGCGCGAACCGACGACTGGTTTCCGGGACTTTCCTCCCAGGTGCCACCCCTGCCGCAAACCCCGGGCAAGTTCGCGATCGGCAGTGCATTGCCGGCAATTGTCGCCAAGGCCGAACGGGGAAAGACCCTGACGGAGAGCGAGATCGCCAGCCTTTTCCGGGCTCGCGGCGATGCCTTCGCGGCCGTCACCCAAGCCGCTGATGCGCTTCGGAAATCCGTCGTCGGCGACACGGTTTCTTACGTTGTCACCCGCAACATCAACTACACCAACATCTGCTACTTCCGCTGCCAGTTCTGCGCCTTCTCGAAGGGCAAGATGAGCGAGAATCTGCGCGGACGCCCTTATGATCTGGGTGCGGACGAGCTCGGACAGCGCGTGAACGAGGCCTGGGCGCGCGGCGCAACTGAAGTCTGCATGCAAGGCGGCATCCACCCCGACTACACCGGCGCCAAATATCTCCAGATATTAGGCACGGTGAAAAATGCGGCACCGGGCATCCACGTCCATGCCTTCTCCCCGCTGGAAGTCTTTCAAGGCGCCGCAACGCTTGGCGTGCCGGTTCGCGAATTTCTCCAGGAACTGAAGGCGGCCGGGCTCGGCACCCTTCCCGGCACGGCGGCGGAAATCCTCGATGACGAGGTACGCGCCGATCTCTGCCCGGACAAGATCAAGACTGCACAATGGCTTGAGGTCATGCGCACCGCGCATGAGGTTGGCCTGCGCAGCACCGCGACCATCATGTTCGGGCATATCGACCGCTACGAGCATTGGGCACGGCATCTGTTGAGGGTCAGAGAACTTCAGGCGGAAACGGGCGGATTTACCGAGTTTGTACCGCTGCCTTTCGTGCATATGGAGGCGCCGATCTACCTGAAGGGCAGGTCTCGGCGGGGGCCGACTTTTGTCGAGGCGGTGCTGATGCACGCGGTCTCGCGGCTGGTGCTCAACTCCCTGATTCCCAACATACAAACCTCATGGGTCAAGATGGGCCCCGAGGGCGCAAAGGCGTGCCTGTCGGCAGGAGCGAACGACCTTGGCGGAACGCTGATGAACGAGACAATCACGCGTTCGGCAGGCGCCGTCCACGGCCAGGAAATGACTCCCGATGCCCTTGAGACAATCATTTTCGAGGCCGGACGGACACCGAGACAGCGCAATACACTCTACGGACGGCCGTCACAGGAACGCATCGCCGCCTCCTTCCGGCTGGCCGAGCCTCTGACTCTCTCCGGGGCCGCCTGAGGAAATCCTATTGTTCTAACAATAGTACCATTCTATCATCGCGCCACCCGCGGAATACGGCCGTTGCCGGAGCGGCAACAGCCGGGCTGGCGACGAGCAGGAATGGCCGACACCCTTACGATTCAGCCCGAGATCGCCGACGCGAAGACACGCCGTTCGGCGGTGGCGGCGCTTCGCCAGGCCGGCATCCGGCTGCCCACCTGGAGCGAGCTCGCCGACCCGTCCAGCACACCCGGCGGTGCCGTCGACGGGATCGATCCGGACGCGCCATCGGTAGCCAATCTCTGGCGCGTCCACTGGTTCAACGACGCCGATCGCCGGCATCGTACCGCTGTGCCGGGGCATATCGTCCTCCCGGAGCAGCTCACCGGCGTGAAAGCGCCGATCGTCGTCCTTCTCGGTCGGCGGTTCCCGATGATTGGCGCCCACAAGGTGCTCGCCGCCTACGCTTGCTTGATCCCGCGCCTCGTCACCGGGCGTTTCGATCCGGTGCGACACCGCGCGGTGTGGCCCTCGACCGGCAATTACTGCCGCGGCGGCGTCGCCATCTCCCGCCTCCTCGGCTGCCGCGGCGTCGCGGTACTGCCCGCCGGCATGAGCCGCGAGCGTTTCGACTGGCTCGAACAATGGGTGGCCAAACCCTCGGACATCGTCCGCACGCCCGGCACCGAAAGCAACGTCAAGGAAATTTACGATGCCTGCGCCGCGATGGCGAAGGACGAAGACAACGTCATCCTCAATCAGTTCTCCGAGTTCGCCAACTACGTGATTCATCACGCCTGCACCGGCGCGGCCTTCGACGCCGTGTTCTCGCACCTGCGCGAGACTCATCGCGACTGGCGGCTCAACGCATTCGTCGCGGCAACCGGCTCAGCCGGCACATTGGCGGCCGGCGACTTCCTCAAGGAGCGCCACGGGAGCCGCATCGCCGCGGTGGAGGCGCTGGAGTGCCCGACCATGCTGATGAACGGCTACGGCGAGCACAACATCCAGGGGATCGGCGACAAGCACATTCCGCTCATCCACAACGTCATGAATACCGATGTCGTCATCGGCGTGACGGACGCGGCGAGCGACGGGTTGAACCAGCTCTTCGGCAGCAATGCGGGCCGAAGCTTCCTCGCCGGGCGGCGGGGCATCGACTCAGAGGTGCTTGGCGAATTCGAGAATGTCGGCATTTCCGGGCTCGCCAACATCGTCGCCGCCATAAAGCTGGCAAAACATTTCGACCTCGGGCCGGACGATGTGGTGATGACGGTCGCCACTGACGCAGCCGAGATGTATGCGAGCGAGCGGAAATCGTACCTGTCGCGTCGCTATCCAAGTGGTTTCGACGAGGTCGACGCGGCGGAAATCTTCGGCCGCCACCTTTCCGGCCTTGCCGACGACCACGTGCTGGAACTCACCCACAACGAACGGAAGCGCATCTTCAACCTCGGTTACTACACCTGGGTCGAGCAGCAAGGCGTCTCGGTCGAGGATTTCGACCGGCGCAAGGACCCGGCCTTCTGGCGCTCGCTGACTGCGGCAATCCCCGCCTGGGATGCCATGATCGCGGAAATGAACGCAGAGATCGGGGCAACGCACTGATGGCCGCGGAGACAGACAAGAGCGGCAACGGCGACGTCCATTCGTATCTGGAGTTGCGCGCAGCGCTCGCCAGGCGCGATCGCGGCCTTCGCGAGAAGGTCGTCACGCTCGAGGACGCGGCGACGCTCGTCGGCGACGGCGATACGGTCGGCATCGGCGGCAGCACCATGTCGCGGACGCCCATGGCGATGATCTGGGCGCTCATTCGGGCCGGCCGCAAGGACCTCACCGCCGCCCGCTGCATTGTCTCCAGCGACGGCGACCTGCTCTTCGGCTCCGGCGCCTCACGCCACATGATCACGAGCTGGTTCAGCCAGGGCATCCTGTGGGGCGTCTCAAAAGTGATGCGGCACCACGTCGAAACCGGCAAGGCGCGCTACGACGAGTGGAGCCATATGGGCGTCGGCATGCGCTTCCGCGCCGGCGCCATGGGCCTGCCCTTCATGCCGATGCGATCGATGCTCGGCTCCGACGTTCTGGCGCAAAGGCCGGAACCAAAGCAGATCGATTGCCCCTTCACCGGCGAAAAGATCCTTCTTATCCCCGCCCTCAACCCGGATGTCGCCCTTATCCACGTCCAGCGCTGCGACGCTTACGGCAATGCCCAGATGGACGGGCTGCAATTCATGGACATCGACCTCGCCATGGCGGCGAACAAGGTGATCCTGACCACCGAGCGGATCGTTTCAAACGACCAGATCCGCCGCTCGCCTGACCAGACGAAGATCCCCTTCTTCTGCGTCGATGCGGTTGTCGAGGTGCCGTACGGCTGCGCCCCGCACGAATGCTACGGCGTCTACGAGCCCATGCTGAAGCACATGTCCGAATACGTCGCTCTGGTGAACGGCGATCCGGTTGGCGGCATGAAGGCCTATCTCGACAAATACGTATACGGGCCCGGGTCGTGGACGGAGTTCCTTAGCCTCATCGGCGTCGAGGAGCTGCTCGATGCGGCCGGCCGCGGGCGGAGCATCTACGATGACTGATGCCCGCCAGCACAGCGCCGCCGAGCTGCTGACCGTTCTCAGCGCGCGGGAGCTGAAGAACGGCCAGGTTGTTTTCGCCGGCATCGGCATTCCCCTGCTGGCGGCCACCCTCGCCCAGCGGCTCGACTGCCCGGAACTGACGATCCTCTTCGAGGGCGGCGTGATCGGCGCCTTCATCGAGCCAGGCAAGTTGCCACCCTCGACCAACGACCAGCGATGTACCAAGCGGGCCAACATGGTGCTCGGCTCGACAGAGGTCCTGCTGCTCCTGCAGCGCGGCTACGTCGACATCGGCTTCATGGGTGGCGCCCAGATCGATCAGTTCGGCAACCTCAACTCGTCTTTCATCGGCGACCCGCGAAAGCCGAGCGTGCGCCTTCCCGGTACCGGCGGCGGCAACGACATATCCAGTCTCGCCAGCATGATCGTCGCCATGAAGCACGAGAAGCGACGCTTCGTGGAACACGTCGACTTTGTCACTAGCCCCGGCTGGCTCGAGGGCGGCAGCAGCCGCGCCGACAGCGGGCTCTCGGCTGGCGGCATGCATCGTGTCGTCACCGACCTGGCGGTTCTCGGTTTCGACGAGACCACACGGAGGATGAAGGTCCTCTCCCTCAACCCCGGCGTCAGCCGACGGGCGGTGCAGGACAACACCGGTTTCGAACTTCTTTTTGACCACGATGTCGGCATGACCAGTCCGCCGACGGCCCGCGAGCTGGACGCGCTCCGCACCCTCGATCCCGAGCGCCTGTTCACCGCCTGACGGCGCTCCAACGGCAAGGAAGAACAATGGCCGGCCTATCAGGAACCTTCGGCATCGCCGCTCGCAACTTCACCGGCTATCCCGACATGCCCGACGCCCGGGCGCTCGTCGACTACGGCGTGCGGATGGAAACCCTCGGCTTCGACTCGCTGTGGGTGTGGGACCACATCCTGCTGGGCGTGAAGCCCAATTTTCCGATCGTCGACTCGCTGACCACCCTTACTGCCATCGCCGCGCGCACCAGCAAGATCAAGCTCGGCACCGGCATCCTCGTCCTGCCGCTCCGCAACCCGGTGGTGCTCGCCAAGCAACTGTCGAGCATGGACCAGCTTTCCAACGGCCGCCTGATCATGGGCATGGCGTCCGGTTGGTACAAACGCGAGTTCGATGCCGTCGGCGTGCCGTTCGAGCAGCGCGGCAAGATCATGGACGAAAACCTCGAAATCCTGACACGCTTCTGGACCGAGGAGCTGGTATCCGGCGAATGGCCGCACCATTCGATCCCGGCCGGCGTCATGTACCCCAAGCCCGTCCAGAAGCCGCGCCCGCCCATCCTCATCGGCGGCTATGTCGACCGCGTGCTGAAGCGTGCCGCGGTGGCCGGCGACGGCTGGCTCACCTATTTCTACAAGCCGGACAGCTTCAAGGTCGCCTGGGCGAAAATCCGGGATTTCGCCAAGGAAGCCGGCAAGGACCCAGACACGCTGCTCAATGCCGCGCAGCTTCCCATCATGATCGGCAAGTCCCGCGCCGAGGTCGAAGCGCCGATGATGGAATGGCTCGGCACCGAATGGGACTACGCCTCGTGGAGCGACTCCACCAAAGAAAGCGCCATCCTCGGCACGGTCGACGAGTGCGTCGCCCAGCTCCGGGAGCACCTCGCGGTTGGGGTGCAGAAGATCATCTTCGTCCCCTACCGCTATCAGGCCGACCAGATCGAGATCATTGCGCGGGAGATCATTCCGCGCCTCAAGTCCTAAATAATAAGCAGAAATTCCGTCGGCTATCGAACAGCGGGGACTGCAAATGACAGCGGCGAATGCGCACAAGGTTCTCGGCGGACGCGAGAGCGTCAACGTCGCCATCGTGCAGACGGCGCCAGTGTTCATGAACATCGAGAAGTCGGTAGAGAAGGCCTGCGCCAAGATCGTGGAGGCGGGCGGACGCGGCGCCGAACTGATCGTGTTCAGCGAGACATGGCTGACCGGTTATCCCTATTGGGACGAAGGCTGGAACTCAAATGCCGAAGCCTGGAACACCATCCGCGAGACATTCTTCGACAACGCATTGCTGATTCCGTCCGACTACACGCGCCGGCTCGGCGAAGCGGCAGCAAGCGTGCGCGCCGTTGTCGCCATTGGCTGCAACGAGATGGACGAGCGGCCGGGCGTCCACACGATCTACAACACGCTCCTCTACCTCAACAGCGACGGCACGATCCTAGGCAAGCATCGGAAACTCCGTCCGACCTATGTCGAGGCGGCGTTCTGGGGTGCCGGCCGCGGCGACGACCTCTACACCCACCCGACCCAGATCGGGCGGATCGGCGGCCTGATCTGCAGCGAGCACACCATGACGCTGGTCCGCGCCCGCATGATCGAGCAAGGCGAGGATTTCCATATCGCAGTCTATCCCGGCGCATTCGACCTGTGGAGCGGGCCGAAGGTCGAGGTCTTCGACGACAAGGGCACGTTCTTCCCCGGCTACGCCTCGGCTCGGGCGCATGCCGTCGAGACCGGCGGCTTCGTCATCCTCGCCCTCTCCTATCTCGCCGACGCCGACATTCCGGCCGACTTCCCAATGCGCGAGTCGCTCAATGTCGAATATGCTCGCGGTGGCAGCATGATCATTTCGCCAGCCGGCGTGCCGATCGTCGGGCCCGTCTATGGCGAGGCAATCATCGAAGCGAACTGCCCGGCGCGCATGATCAAGCTCGCCAAGGCCATCATCGACACCAACGGCCATTATTCGCGGAACGACATCCTGACGCTCGACTACCACCCACGGTGAGGGGGGGCCGCCGACTTCAGTCTGCGCGATACGACTTGCCGGACGTCAGTCGAGTCAGGATCAGCGACAGGAGGATGATTGCGCCATACGTGGCCGAGATCCAGAACGTCTCGATATTCGAGAGAGTCAGGATGTTCGAGATAATGCCGAGGAGGATGACGCCGCCGAGCGCGCCAAGGATCGAGCCCTTGCCGCCATTGAGGCTGATCCGCCCGATCACCGCCGCCGCAAAGACCGTGAAGATCATGCCCTGGCCCTGGCCGGACAGGACGGAGGCCATGCGCCCGGTCAGCATCAGGCCGGAGAGCGCAGCGAGTCCCCCGGCGATCGCGAACACCGTCCAGATATACTGATCGACGCGGATGCCAGCCGCCCGCGCCGCCTCGGCATTGCCGCCGATGGCGTAGAGGGCGCGCCCGAAGCGGTGGTAGCTGAGGATGTAGCTGCCGACGATGAAGAGGAGACCGGACAGCCAGACCGAGACGGGAATACCGATCCAGCGGGCGTTGCCGAGAAAAAGGAATGGCCCTGGCAGGTCGTAGAGTGTGCGGCCGTTGGTGAGCCCGATTGTCACGCCGCGCAGCAATATCAGCATCGCCAGCGTCGTGATGAAGGCGTTGAGCCCGAGCTTGACGATCAGCCAGCCATTGAAGGCGCCAATGGCGACACCGGTGGCAATCAGGATGAAAATCGCGAGATAGCCGTTGAGCATCAGCCCAGAGCCGCTGAAGGCAGCGTCAGTGACAAGCCATGCGGCGAACATCGGCGCGACCCCGACGATGGACTCCAAAGACAGGTCGAACTTTGCCGTGATCAGAATGATCGCCTCGGCGAGAACCAGAATCGAAAGCTCAGAGGATTGCTGCAAGACGTTGATCAGATTCGCCTTCGACAGGAAGGCCGGCTGAAGGATGGTGCCGACGATCATCGCAAGGACGATGAGCTGGAGCAGCGCCAGTTCGTCGCGCATGCGGAAGCGCATGCCCCTGCGGGTGGGCGCGGGTTTGGCTTGTTTGTCTGCTTCCACGCTAGCGCCCCACCCCTTCCATCGCGGCGACCATTTCCTCTTCGCCCCATGAACCGTTGAATTCGCGCACCACCCGGCCCGCGAACATGACGATGACCCGGTCGCAGATCGCGAGTTCGTCGATTTCGTCGGATACGAGCAGAACCGCCGAATCGGTTGCCCGGATGATTCCGAACAGTGCTTCTTTCGAGGCGATATCGACGCCGGCGGTCGGATAGGCGAGGACGAGAACGCGTGGGCCGATCGCCAGCGCCCGGCCCATCACTGTCTTCTGCTGGTTGCCGCCGGACAGCTCGCTGGCCCCCTGCTCCGGGTCGCTGACCTTGATCTGCAGGCGCGAGATCATCGACTCGGCGAGGTCGCGGCGGCGCTCGCCAGAGATAAAGCCGTTGCTGCTCAGCCGGTGAAGGACCGGCAGGGCGATGTTCTCCTCGACCGACAGATTGCTGCAAAAACCGTTGTAGTGCCGGTCCTCCGGGACGTAGCCGATGCCGATCTCGCGGGCATAGTCGGTGCGGCCCGCATGGAGCGGCTGGCCGCCGACCGCGATGCGTCCGGCGTCCGGCGTGCGCGCGCCGACAATCGCCTCGGCAAGCTCGGTCTTGCCCGATCCGGCGAGGCCGGCAAGCCCGACACGCTCGCCAGCGCGAACGCGGATCGTCACGTTGTCGACAATTTTGGCGACCGAGACACCATCGACGGACAGGACAATCGGCCGCGAGTCGAGGCGGGCGGCACGCTGTGCGGCGCCCTCGCCGTGGCTCTCGTTTCCCATCTGACCGGCGATCGCGGCATGCGAGCCGACCATGGCGGCGACGACCGCCCCTTGATTCATGTCGGCGACCGAGGCCTCGGCGACCAGCCGCCCGTCGCGCATCACCGCGACGCGCTCGCAGATCTCGTAGATTTCCTGGAGATGATGCGAGATGAACAGGAACGTGACGCCGGAAGCTTTCAGGCGATTGATATGATCGAAGAGCTGATTGATCTCCCGGGATTCCAGTCGGGCAGTTGGCTCGTCGAGGATGATGAAGCGACTCCCCCGGCGAAGGGCCCGCGCGATCTCGAGGAGCTGCCGCTGGCCGACGGTGAGATCGCCGGCGCGCTGTTCGATGTCGACGTCAAGACCCCAGAAGTCGAGTTGCTCGCGGCCGAGCCGCCGAACCTCGCCCCACAGGATATGGCCGAAGCGTGTGCGCGGCTCATCGTGAAGGAAGAGGTTTTCCCCAACGGTTAGTTCGGGGATAATGGTCGACTTCTGGTAAACGCACGCGACCCGCGAGCGCCATTGCGCACGCGCCGAGGTGTCGGGTGCCGGCGCGCCGGCGAAGCGCACCTCGCCAGTATCCGGCCGGTCCAGGCCGGTTAGCATTCGCACGAGCGTGGACTTGCCCGCACCGTTGCGTCCGGCGAGGGCAACCGAATGGCCGGCGTGGATTTGCAGCGAGACTGCGTCGAGGGCAAGCGTCGTTCCATAACGCTTGCTGACGCCCAGCGTCTCGACCAGCAGCTCCACGCCGGCAGACATCGGCACGTTCATGACGCCGATGAGTGTAGCGTCCGGAACCGGAAGGCCACTACTTGACCTGGTTGCCCCACAGACTCGGGTCGTCTGCATTCTGCTTGGTCACAAGTACCGCCGGCAGCAGGTCCATCATGTTGCCGTTGAACTCGACGACCTCGCTGTTGTGATCGGTCGGTCCAAGCTTCAGTTCCTTGCCGGCGAGCGCGTCCTGAAGATACTGCACACCGTATTTCGCATAAAGGTCGAGCGGCTGCGAAATTCCGGCATCGAGGTCGCCGCTGCGAATGAGAGCGAGCGCCTGCGGGCTGGCATCAACGCTGATGTTGTAGATGTGCCCTTCCTCGCCGACCTTGGCGTCACGTCCGGCCTGCTTCAGCACGTTCAGCGTCGGCGAGAGCGCGTAGTCGGACTGCTGGAAGACGCCCTTGAGATCGGGATTGGCGGTGAGCACGGTCTGCAGCGCAGCGGCCTGCTTGGTCGCGTCCCAGTCCGTCGGGCGTTCGATCAGTTCGACGTCCGGGTAGTTCTTGGCGATGCAATCATGGAAGCCCTGGGTGCGTTCGCGACCGTTGATCGAGGTCTGGGCGCCCTGCAGCGACAGAACCTTGCCCTTCTTGCCGATCGCCTCGGCCATTGCCTTGCAGGCGATCTCGCCCATGCCGATGTTGTTGGCGCGAACGATCGCATAAAGCTTGCCGCCGTCCGGACCGATGTCGATGGAAACCGCCGGGACTTTCTGTTCGACGGCGTAGTCGAGAGCCGGAATGATCGCCTTGCTGTCATTGGCCACGACAACCAAACCTTTGGCGCCGGCACCGATGAGATTGCGGATATCGGTGATCTGCTTGCCTGAGTCGCCGTCGGCATTGGTCGGTTCGAGAACCTTGAGGCCAGCCGCTTCCGCGAGCTTCTGCGTCTGGTTCTGGAGAATCACCTGAAACTCCGAGAACAGGAACGGCGAAGAGTAGCCGATCGTCTCTCCGGCCGCGTAGCCCGGGCCGGCAACCGCCGCGGCGGTGAGCATCGTCGCCGCGGCGAGGGCCGCGTTGTGCCAAGTCTTCTTCATGAGTGTCCTCCCTTTGGACAGTTCTGTGTTTCACGATCGGGGGTCGATGACTTGCGCGTGGCGGTCCCTGGAGGAAGCCGCCGAAGGCTTTCAATCGTTTTTGATTGCGCAACAACACCAACCCGCTCGCTCCTCCTAAGCGAACGCTCGCAAGCGCAAATCGATTTGCACGCAGCAACAGTGGCGATGCAAGCGGAAAAGATGCTGCGTTGCGGGAGAGGAAGCGCGCAAAGCCAGACGTCTTGATTGAAGCGGCAATGGTCCCAAGACGTGACGCCAATCGCAAGATTGATCGCATTAATATAGTAATTACAGGTGCTTGAGTAACAATCCCGAGATCGTCGAGAACCTGATCAGCGGCGCTTCGGAGGCGGCTATCTCGAAGCAGGTATTGGGCGTGGCGGGGAACCTTGCTCCGGATCGGCTTCAGCAAGTTCGGCGAAAAAAGCTGAGTTTCTTAAAACGTTTCGCAAGCGCCGCAAGCCTGCGAGCTCACGTTGCCGAGCGCGTTGACGGCCGACCGCCGAGCCGGCCGGCGAAGTCCCGTTCGACGAGTACCCCGAAGCCAAGGCCGATCGTCGTCCACAACACGCCCTGCATGCCAAGCGCTGCCAGGCGGAAGCGCCACAGGAGGTCGGCGGAAAAGTCCCCCGGCACCTCATTGACCGTCGGCAAGGCAGCTTGTGCGACGCCGACGACCACGACGAAGACAAGCACGCCCAGGAGCGCCGCGTTCCACGCGCCCTGACGCTGCCACCAGCGGCGCGCCGCCGACACCGCGAGCAGCGCCGCCGCGATGGAAATGGCCAGCATCAGAAAGAACAGGCCCGTCCGGGTGCCAATCGTGTCGGGATTGCCGATCGCCGGCGGATTGGCCGGATATTTGAGCGCCGGTACGACAACTATGACTATGAAGCCGGCCAATGCCAGCAAGGCCGCGGTGGCGCGCGGTCCAAGACGGCCGACCCGGACGTACGTGAAGCCGAAGACCAATGCGAACAGTCCGCCAATCGAGGCGCCGTAAACCAGAACGCCGGTAAGCAGGCCAAGTCCGGCCTGGGTTGTACGGCCGACGGGTTCCGCCTCGGCAACATCGCCCGCACCATGGGAATGGCCCGCAGAATGCGAATGGCCGGACACATCTTCCGCCGCCTCGCCGCCGGCCTGGCTCGTCAACTCCTCGAAAGCGATGGCGCGGTCGACCTGCGGCTCACCGAAGACACGTGCGAAACCGAATGCGAGCAGCCCGGCGAGAACGCCAACGAGCATCCCGCGCACGAGAAGACTTCCGACCATGATCGGCTCCCTCAGTGGCAGGGGAAGCCGAGCAAATGGCGCCCGTCATGTAAGAATTCGTGGACGTTAAGCCCGGAAGTCAACGCCATGGCGCCTTCCTCGGTCGTTACGAAATACAGACCGACGAGGCAAAGAAGGCCGGCCAGGATCGCCCACGGCAACAGCTCTCGCACCGGAATCGGGCGCGCTTCAGGTGCTGCTGCGACATCTGCCATGAGCGTCTCCTCTGGGATCGGCGTCCCGTTGAGTGAACCACACAGCTACCGGATAAGACCTGACTCTCGACCGCTCGAAGAGAAGCCGATTACAGTGGCGCGACCGTGCCGGACTTTCACCGGCTTCCAATCCCATAGCTTGCGCCATGACAGTATTGACGCGCCGAATTGCTGTCAACGAAAGGCAGAGGATACGATCTGCCGCTCGACACATGAATCCGCGCGACGCCCAACCAGTCTTGAAAGCACCACATGCCGGTTCGCCTGACCATGATTTGTAGCGGCGCGACGGCAGCAACGAGGCTGGCATCGTTTCCGCGCGACGAACCGCTCGACCCGCGCCGGGTGCCGAAATCGTCGGTCCGAGTGCCTCGCGCGACTCATATCCTCACCGCCCCCGAGCAGCGGGCGCGGCAGACCGCGGCAGCCCTCGCGGCGACCGCGATCGTAGAGCCGTCCTTGCGCGACTGCGACTATCGAGCCTGGGCCGGCAAAAGCCTTGCCGACGTGGCGAAGGAGCAGCCCAAGCAGTTTGCCGCCTGGCTCTCCGATCCAGCGGCGGCGCCGCATGGCGGCGAGTCGCTCGCGGTCCTCTTCGCTCGCGTCGCGACCTTCATGGACGAAGCTCTGGGCGGTCACGGGCGAACGCTCGCGGTCACCCATGCTGCAAACATGCGGGCCGCGGTCCTCCACGTCTTCGCCGCACCGTTCGAGGCGTTCTGGCGGATCGATGTGGCACCGCTGAGCGCAATCGAATTCAGCAGTGACGGCCGGCGATGGACGATGCGGGCACCGGCATTGCCGCTCACCGCCGGCGCAGCAGATAAACGTCCATGATCCAGCCCTTTTGCTCCCGCGCAGCCTTGCGGAGTGCGCGAATCTGTTCGCCCACAAGGGCAAGCCTGCCCGAGACGACAATCTCGTCGGCCGTGCCGAGATAGGCGCCCCAATAGATGT
>JBDTLN010000009.1:0-12575 GCA_039934795.1 Bauldia sp.
TGCAGACCGCCCATGGCGGCATCGACACGGTGGTCAGCGCCATGCGCGCCGGCGCTGTCGATTTCGTCGTCAAGCCGGTGTCGGTCGAACGCCTCCAGGTTTCCATCGAGAACGCCCTGAAGCTCGGCGCGCTCGAAGGCGAAATCTCGCGGATGAAGCGGCTGGCGACCGGCACGCTGACTTTCCGCGACATCATCACCAAGAGCCAGGCGGCGGAACGCGTCCTCCGCCTCGGCCAGCGCGCCGCCGCCTCGGCGATCCCGATCCTGGTCGAGGGCGAATCCGGCGTCGGCAAAGAGCTGGTCGCCCGCGCCATCCAGGGCGGCGGCGACCGCAAGTCGAAGCCCTTCGTCACGGTCAATTGCGGCGCCATCCCCGACAATCTCGTCGAGAGTATTCTCTTCGGCCACGAGAAGGGCGCGTTCACCGGCGCCGCCGACAAGCATGTCGGCAAGTTCCGCGAAGCCCACGGCGGCACGCTCTTCCTTGACGAGATCGGCGAGCTGCCCGCCGACGTCCAGGTCAAGCTCCTGCGGGCCCTCCAGGACGGCGAGATCGATCCGGTCGGGGCGCGGCGGCCGATCCGTGTCGATTTCCGGCTGATTTCGGCGACCAACAAGAGTCTGATCGACCTTGTGAAATCAGGACACTTCCGCGAGGACCTCTACTACCGTCTCAACGTCTTCCCGATCCGCATCCCGCCGCTGCGCGAACGCCGCGAGGACATTCCCGAACTTGTTCGTCATTTCACCGCGCGCTTCGCCGCCGAGGAGGGCAAGACCTTCATCCGCGGCGTCACCGCCGCGGCCCTGCAGCTCCTTGCCCGCCACGATTGGCCCGGCAACATCCGCCAGCTGGAGAACGCGGTGTTTCGCGCCGTTGTCCTTGCCGACGAACCGATGCTGACGCCCGAGGAATTCCCGCAGATCGCGGCGCAGATCGAAGGCGGCGGCCCCGCGCCGCGTCCGCTGCCCGCCCTCGCCCCGCTCCCGACCGAAGCCCTGGAGCTCGACTTGCCGGAGCCGGGCGCGGCGGTGGACATGACCGGCGGCGACGGCGTCGCCCTGTTCAACGCAGCCGGCGATGTCCGGCCACTCGCCGATATCGAGGCGGAAATGATTCGTCTTGCCCTCGACCGCTATCGCGGCCGCATGAGCCTCGTCGCCCGCAAGCTTGGCATCGGGCGATCGACCCTCTATCGCAAGCTGAAGGAGCTTGGCATTTCCGACACAGTGCCCGGAATTGCGGCCGAATAGACGGTCAAATCAAAGTGATTCCGGCGTTTGCGGTTGAAACGACAATCCCTTTGCGTTCATTTGGGAGTTCGCCAGCTTCGCCTTGATTCAGGATTCCTGGAAAATGACTGTTCGCCTGTTGATCGCGTTTCTCATGATGACCACGGCCGGCGGCGCCCTCGCCGCGGTCAAGAAGCTGACGCCGAAGGCTCCGGAAGCCGCGGCGGTTGCAGCCTCTGTTGATCCGGTGGCTACGGCAAGCATCGCAAGAGGGACGGTCTACGATCGGCTGATCGACCCGATGACCGCCGCAATCCGGTTCGAACTCGCCGAGGCGGGACGGAACGGCAGCTTCCTCGACAAGCGCGACGAAGCGGCGGTGGCCGAGCATTACGCCGAGCAAGGCTACGCGCCGAGCTGGATCGCCGACGGCAAGCTGACGGAACGGGCCAAGACCGTGATCCGGCGTCTTGCCGAAGCAGACGCCGACGGCCTCGACGTCAGCGCCTACCAGACGCCGGTTCTCAATCTCGGCGAGGCCGGACCGATGAGCACGGCCCTCCTCGCCCGCGCCGACGTCAAGCTCAGCCTCGCCGTCGTCACCTATGCCCGTCACGCCTATGCCGGCCGTCTCGAGCCGGGCAAGGTCAGCGGCAATTTCGGCTACGAGCAGCACTTGCCGGATTCGGTGGGCGTCCTCGCCGATGTGGCGAGCGCCGCTGACCCGGCGGCGGCGCTGGCCGCCTACAATCCGACCCACCCGCAGTTCCTTCGCCTCCGCGACAAGCTCGCCGCGCTGCGGAAGAGCGAAGTCGCCGAGCGCCTGGTCGAGGTGCCGGTGGGGGCAACGCTGAAGCCCGGGATGAGCGACGACCGCGTCCCCGTGCTGCGCCAGCGCATGGCGATCCCCGCGGTCGCCGAAGGCGCCGATGTCTTTGACGACGCCCTCGTCGTCGCGGTCAAGGCATTCCAGCAATCTGCCGGCCTCAAGGCCGACGGCATGGTCGGCAAGGGCACGGTCGCCGCACTCAACAAGGTGCCGGTCGATCCGGTGCCGGTGATCCTTGCCAACATGGAGCGCTGGCGCTGGATGCCGCGCGACCTCGGCCGCTTCTACGTCAAGGTCAGCATCCCGAGTTTCCGGCTCGACGTGATGAAGGACGGCAAGGACATCCACACCACCCGCATCGTCGTCGGCAAGGTGACCAACCAGACGCCGATCTTTTCGGACCAGATCGAGCACATCATCGTCAACCCGTCCTGGAACGTGCCGGCTTCGATCGCCAAGAAAGAGATGCTCCCGGCGGCGCAGGCCAACCCGGCCTCCCTCTCCGGCTACGAGGTCTTGGCCAATATTGGCGGCAAGTATCGGCCGGTCGACCCGTACACGGTCGACTGGTATCGCGTCGACATTCGCAAGATCCAGATCCGCCAGCCGCCGGGCGAGCGCAACGCGCTCGGCAGCATCAAGTTCATGTTTCCCAACCCCTACGACGTCTACCTCCACGACACGCCATCCAAGAGCCTCTTCCAGCGCGACTATCGCGCCTTTAGCCATGGCTGCATGCGGGTTATGGACCCGATGGCCTTCGCCGATGCCCTCCTCAGCGAGGACGGTGGGCGGGTGAGTTCGGCGACGCTGAAGAAGATGATCGGCGGCCCCGAGCGCATGGTGAAACTCTCCCGGAAGGTGCCCGTCCACATCACCTACTTCACTGCCGAGGTAGACGAATCGGGCAACCTTGCCCTTCATGCGGACCTCTACGGTCACGACAAGCGCATCGAAGCGGCCTTCGGACTGGCGTCTGAAAATCCACAGAATTGAAGGATTTTAGCCAGTTTGTTGCGGTGCGGCGTATTGTGCGCCTGCCCCTTAAATGCCACGATTTGTGACAACACTGCGCCGGCACGCCGAGATGGGGTCAATTACGGTCTGGCGCGTCCCGTCAAGGTAAAGGGGAATTAACCTAAGTCTCTCATACTGCGCCGAGGGGTGAGCCCGTTTTCGGGCATGGACGGCGAACTGAATGTGATTGGGAAGGCCAACCTTTCGAAGGTCTGGGGCCGGGGGGCAGGATATACCCCGGGCTACTTGCGCCTTTTTGCAGCCACCGCGGTGCTGGCCGTTTTCGCCGGATTGCTCGGTGGATCGGGCAAGGCTGCCGCTGAAGATCGCGCGCTGAAGCTCTTCAACACCCATACCCAGGAGACGGCGACGATCGTCTTCAAGCGCAACGGCCGCTACGATCCGCGCGGCCTTGCCCAGCTCAACCAGATTCTCCGCGACTGGCGCAAGAACCAGCCGACGAAGATGGACCCGGAACTGTTCGACCTGATCTGGCAGGTCTATCGCCAGACCGGCGCCACGGTCCCCATTCACATCGTTTGCGGCTACCGCTCGCCGGAGACCAACGGCATGCTGCGCCGCCGCTCCAAGGCCGTCGCCAAGAACAGCCAGCACATGCGCGGCAAGGCGATGGACTTCTTCATCCCCGGCGTGCCGCTCGCCAAGCTCCGCGCCATTGGCCTCCGCATGCAGGTGGGCGGCGTCGGCTTCTACCCGACCTCGGGCTCGCCCTTCGTCCACATGGATACCGGCTCGGTCCGCCACTGGCCGAAGATGACCCGCCAGCAGCTCGTCGCCGTGTTCCCCGACGGCAAGACCCTGCACGTCCCGTCCGACGGCAAGCCGCTGCCCGGCTATCAAGAATCGCTTGCCGCTTACCAGGCGCGGAAGGGCAAGGCGGAGAATGTCGCCGTCGCCGCGCTGGAAGCCGAGGATGAGCCGGTTGGCGCCGCGGCCCCCGCGCCGCCCGTTGCCGCCGCCGCGCTGCAGCGGGAAGCAACCGGCGACCCGATCGTCCTGGCCGCCGGCGGAGCGGACGAAAACGAAGACGACGCCACGGCACGCGACACGCTGGCGGCAATGGCCACCGAGGCGCCGCAGCTTCGCCGCGCCGCCCCGGTAACGCTCGCCGCGGCCGATGTGCCGCTGCCTCGCCCGTCGCCGCGCGCCAGGGCAGCGCAACTCACCGATGCCGCTTTCCAGGCCCCCGATCTTCTCCTGCCGCCCGATCCCCTGCCGGCCGAACCTGCCGCGTCCGAGCCGGCGCGGATGGGCCCCCACGACAACGTCGTTCTCGCCTCGATCGCACCGATCGACGGCGTCGACGCTGCCCCGCTCGATGGCGAGACGCCGTTCGACTTCGAGGCCGGCAGCCACTGGAACACGCCGAAAGTGCCGGCCGCCCTGTCTCGCGCCATGGCAGCACGCGACATTTCGCGCGGCGCCTCCATGCCGATCCCGCCGACGGCAGTGGTTGCAACGATTGACGTAAGCCGTCCGCTCCGCGCCGAGGCGATGACCACTGCGGTGCTGCGCAGCGGCGGCAACCCGATCCGGGACGTAACCCCGGTGCTCGCCTACGCCGCGCCGGAGCCGGCCTTCCGCAAGGTTTCGGCCAAGCGCCCCCGCGTGACGGAAAGCGGCGCGCCGCTGCCCCAGTTGAATCCGCTCCGCGTCGAGGGTGACAGCCCGCAGATGCTGACCGGCGCCATCAGGGCGCCGAGGCCCCATGCGATGGCCCCGGCGAACCTGACCCTGACGGCCCTCGACACGCAGGGCCTCCGCATCTGGATCGGCTCACAGTCGACCCGACAGAAAGCCTATGCGCTGCTGACCATGCCCGACTTCAGCCAGCAGCCGGCGCTGCTCGACAAGCCGGAACTCGCCTTCGCCGCCGGCTTTGGCGATGCCGCCTATCGCGGGCTGCGCACCGACCGCTTCTCAGGTCCCTCGGTGCAGCCGCCGGTTCTCGTCGACCTGACCACCGCGACCGCCTACGCCCTGCGCTAGTCGGTTTCCTTTTCCCCTGCGGCGGCGCCGGCGGCCATCCCGAGAGCGTGAAGATAGAGGTCGAGCAGCGCTTCCTGCTCCTGGCGCTCGTTCTTGTCCTGCTTGCGCAGCCTGATCACCGTCCGCAGCACCTTGGTGTCGAAGCCGTTGCCCTTGGCCTCGGCGAAGACCTCCTTGATGTCGTCGGCGAGCGCGCGCTTCTCCTCCTCGAGCCGTTCGATGCGCTCGACGATCGATTTCAACTGGTCTCTGGCGACACTCACCGGCCCTGCCATTCTCGGCTCTCCTTTTTCACGCGATGTTGAAGCAGCGCTGACTGCCCGACTGCGGCGGCAGGGTCAAGCCGCACTGGCAAGCCTTCGCCGGGTTTTCTACAGTTGCCGCTCAATCCGAAAAAAGCGGCCGGCGATTCGATGGCGATCTACCTCGTGTCTTTCAATATGGTGCGCAACCAGTCCTACGCCGATCGTCTCGACCGATTGATGGCCGAGCTGCAGGCCGGACCGTGGTGGGCCGAGACCGGAGCGTTGATCGTGGTCGAGTCGCAAGAGACCATCGACGTGTTCTGCGAGCGCCTGCTGGCGCCGTGGTGCTTCGACGAGACGATCGACGTGGCGGTGGTCTTCGACCTTGTCGGCGGCGAGGCGCGCACCAAGGGCCGTTTCCGCGACTTCAACCTCTACGACATCGTGCCCTGGACGAAGCGGCTGTAGCGCGCCGTCAGTGATCGGCCGGCTGTGCGGCGAAGGCCGCCTTCTGCTCGGGCGTCGCGTCCTTCTGGTAGCGCGCCTGCCATTCGCCATAGGGCATGCCGTAGAGGATTTCGCGAGCCTGCGGCTTGTCGATCGCGATGCCGCGCTCGGCGGCGGCATCCTGATACCAGTTGGCGAGGCAATTACGGCAGAAGCCAGCAAGGTTCATGAGGTCGATGTTCTGCACATCGGTTCGCTTGCGAAGGTGCTCGACGAGCCGGCGGAAAGCCGCGGCTTCAAGCTCGGTCTGCGTCCTGGCATCGATCTCGGTCATGACACTGGTCCTTGCGCGGCTTCGCGCCCTCTCCTCTAGATAGGCTCCACCGGGCCAGTCAGCGAGCCGAAATATTCGACCCGGTGAATCTCCGGCAACCGGGCCAGCGCGGCAAGGATCGGCGCCAGCCGGTCGGCCCAGGCCGCGGCTCCGGCGTCATCGCCTATCAGGTCCTGGCGTATCTCGATGAGCGCGTGTGCGAGGCCGCGCCGCGTGCCGTGCCGGTACATGCAATCGTTGATGAGGGCGCCATGATAAGGCTCGTTGTCGCCGACGGTAAGCGCCGGATCGGCGGCAAGCGCCGCGATCAGCGGGCGCGCCAGACGCGGATCGGCGTCCCACAGAATGCCCACTTGCCAAATTCGCCGCACGCCCCGCCAGACCGGCGTAAAGCTGTGCATCGAGACCAGCGCCGGCGGAACGCCGGTCGTCAGAGACCGGTCGATGGCCCGACCGACGGCCCCATGATAGGGCGCGTGGAAGCGGGCGATGCGCCGCGCCCGCTCCGGCGCATCGACGCCAGCGTTGCCGGGCACCACCGCGCCGTCGGAAAGACGCATCACCAGCGTCGGATCGTCCTCGCCGCGATTGGCGTCGATGAGGAGGCGCGAGAAGGTCGACAGCACCGCCGGAACGCCCAGCCGCTGCGCCAGCGCCCGCGTCACCTCCGCCGCGCCGATGTCGAAGGCGATATGGCGGCCGAACTCGGCTTCCGGCAGACCGAGATTATCGTACTCCGGCGGCAAGGCGTTGCTGGCGTGATCGCAAAGGAGGATCAGCCCGGCCGCCGGATCGCCTTCGATCGCCACGAAAGGCGGTAAATCCCGGGCAACCGCCGCTGGCGCGGCATCGCCGCCTGAAATCATGCTCATGGCGCGACCATAGAGCCTCGGCCCGCGATGTTGAACCCGCCGCGCCGCTGGCCTAAGCAAGGCCGCCGACTGGCGCTCCGGAATCCTTGCCCCCAATGGCCGAGACCACCACCCCGATACCGAGCGCAACCCGCGCCTCGCCGGTCGCCTTCGTTCTCCCTTTCGCCGCGCTTCTCGGCGGAGCGGTGGCCATGGGCATCTCGCCGATTTTCGTGCGCTTCGCCGACGTCGGCCCGTTCACCAGCGCCTTCTGGCGCGTCGCCGGCGCCTTGCCGCTGCTCTGGGCCTGGGCCGCGATCGAGGCGCGCCACGCCGGCGAGCCTGCCAGCGCCGCCTTCCGCTTCGATCGTGCGATCCTCATGGCCGGATTGCTGTTTTCCGCCGACCTCTTCTTCTGGCATCTCGCCATCCTTCACACGACGGTCGCCAATGCCACGTTCCTTGCCACCATGGCGCCGGTCTGGGTGGTGCTCGGCTCCGGGCTCTTCATCGGCGAGAGCGTCGGCCGGCAGACCGTCTATGGCCTCGCCCTCTGCATCGCCGGTGCCGTGGCGCTGATCGGCACGAGCTACGGGATGGAGCCGGGGCGGCTCACCGGCGACATCTACGGCGTCGCCACCTCGTTCTTCTTCGGCGCCTATTTCCTCGCCGTGCGGAGCGCCCGGCGGCGCTCCGGCTCGGGGCGGATCATCTTCCTGTCCTCGCTGATCAGCGCCGCGATCCTTTTCGTCGTGGCGCTCGTCCTCGAAGGTAATTTCCTCCCCTCGACGATCGGCGGGCTTGCCGCGCTCGTGGCGCTTGCCCTGATCAGCCACATGGGCGGGCAGGGCTTTCTCACCTACGCCCTCGGACACCTGCCGGCGGCGTTCTCCGCCCTTGTCATCTTTATCGAGGCGCTCGCCGCGGCGTTGTTCGGCTGGTTGTTCCTCGGCGAACCGGTGTCGGCCTATCAGGCCGCCGGCGGTGCGCTGATCCTCGCCGGCATCGTCATCGCCCGCCCCCGCCGCGGTTGAACCGGCAAAGTGATTCGGCCATGTTCCTGCCGTCTTGTGGAGCGACAAACGAATCGCTGGGACTGTTGGGGTGCGTTGGGGATTCGCGACCGGTGGGCAACGGGCATGAAAGCCATGCTTTGCCTGACGCCATCGTCGTTGACATGGCGAAACCTCGCGCGCCATAAAGTCTCACCACGATTGAATTGAACGACGCGGCCAGGCCCATCCCGACCCGATGAGATCGCGCACAATCAAATCCTGGTACCGGCAGGCCGTTGTCACCGCCAGCATCGTTGCGCTGGCGATCGTCGGCGGGGTCGTCTACCTCATTCTTCGCCAGAGCGAGGGCACGGCCGAAGCCGAGGGGCGTCTGGCCACGGCCACCGGCATGACGCCGGCCGGCGTCAGCGGCGCGATCAGCGCCGACACCAGCGGCGGCGGCCTTCGCCTCTGTAACAAGACGCCAAGCCGCGTCGGCGTCGCGATCGGCTACAAGCTCAGCCGGCAGTGGACGACCGAGGGCTGGTGGAACGTCGGCGCCGGCACCTGCGAGACGTTGATGGGCGGTCCGCTCGTATCGCGCTTCTATTATGTGTTCGCTATCGACTACGATCAGGGCGGAACCTGGGGCGGTAAGGCGACGATGTGCACGCGCAACAAGATGTTCACGATCAAGGGTATCGAGGACTGCGTGGCGCGCGGCTTTGACCCAACCGGCTTCTTCGAGGTCGACACCGGCGAACAGAAGAGCTGGACGGTCCAGCTCACCGAGCCGGGCACCCAGGGAACGGGCGGCTGATGCGCCGTTCGCGCAAGGCCAAGATCCTCGCCACCCTCGGTCCGGCGTCCTCAGAAAAATCGATTATCGCGCGCCTGTTCGAGGCCGGCGCCGACGTCTTCCGCATCAATATGAGTCACACCGATCACGACAAGCTGCGGGAGCTCGTCGCGCTGATCCGCGAGGTGGAGTCCGAGGCAGGACGGCCGATCGGCATTCTCGCCGACCTGCAGGGACCGAAGCTTCGTATCGGCATGTTCGCCGGCAATTCCATCGCTCTGACCAGCGGCCAGAGCTTCATCCTCGATTCGGACCCCGCGCCCGGCGACGTGACGCGGGTCGAACTGCCTCACCCGGAGATTTTCGCCGCTATCGAGCCGGGCCATCGCCTGCTCCTCGATGATGGCAAGGTGCGGCTTCGCGTGGTCGAATGCTCGCCGACCCGCGCCGTCACGACGGTCGAAGTCGGCACCAAGCTTTCGGACCGCAAGGGCGTAAGTGTTCCCGACAGCGTCATTCCCTTCTCGGCGCTGACCGCCAAGGACCGCTCCGACCTCGAGGCGGCGCTGAATGCCGGCGTCGACTGGATCGCCCTCTCCTTCGTCCAGCGTCCCGAGGACCTCGCCGAGGTCAAGAAGGTGGCGCGCGGCCGCGCCGGCGTCCTCGCCAAGATCGAGAAGCCGCAGGCCGTCGAACGCCTCGCCGACATCATCGACCAGGCCGATGCGCTGATGGTGGCGCGCGGCGATCTCGGCGTCGAAATGCCGCTCGAACGCGTCCCCGGCATCCAGAAGCAGATCACGCGCGCCTGCCGCCGCGCCGGCAAGCCGGTGGTGGTGGCGACCCAGATGCTGGAATCGATGATCACCGCGCCGGTGCCAACCCGCGCCGAAGTGTCGGACGTCGCCACCGCGGTCTTCGAGGGCGCCGACGCGATCATGCTTTCGGCGGAGTCGGCGGCGGGCGCCTGGCCGGTCGAAGCGGTCGAGACGATGAACCGCATCGCCACCGAGGTCGAGCGCGACCCGAACTACAAGAATATCATGCACGCCCAACGCACCGAGCCGGAGGCGACCGGCGCCGACGCCATCTCAGCGGCCGCCCGGCAGATCGCCGAAACGCTGAACCTTGCCGCCATCTGCTGCTTCACGGCGCAGGGCGGCACGGCGCTTCGCGCGGCGCGCGAGCGTCCGCAAACGCCGATCCTGGCGCTCTCGCCCTCGCTGCAGACGGCACGGCGGCTGTCCCTGGTGTGGGGGCTGCATTGCATCGTCGGCGAGGAAGCCGGCACCCTGGAGGGCATGGTCGACGATGCCGCCGCCACCACCCTTCGCGAGGGTTTCGCCGAGACCGGGCAGCGCGTCATCATCACCGCTGGCGTGCCGCTTGGACGGCCGGGCGCGACCAACCTGATCCGCATCGCCTTCGTCGGTGGCAGCTGACGGGTCTCGTCAGATCTGGCGCTCGGTTTCCTTGGTCAGCTTCTCCAGCGCATCGCGAACATTGCCGAGACGCGGATCGACGTCGAGCGCCTTCTGATAGGCCTCCATGGCGCGGCGCTTCTCGCCGAGGCTGTCAAGGATGATGCCGAGCCCGGAGAGCGCGCCAAAATGGCGCGGCTCGAGCACCAGGGTCTTCTGGATATCTGAGATCGACCGGGAATAGTCCTGGAGCATGAAATAGACGGTCGCCCGCTTGTTCCAGCCTTCTACATAGTCGGGCTTCAGCACCGTGATGCGGTCGAGATAGTCGAGGGCGAGTCCGTAGTCCTTGCCGGCCATCGCCTGGATCGACCAGCCCATGAGAAGGTCGACCGTGTCGCTGCCCGATTCCAGCCATAGCTTGAGGATGCCGGTTTCGGCCTCCTTGGCGGCCTGCTCGTCCTTCTCCGCCTTCAACCTGGCGAAAAGGTCGTCGAGTTGTTCGGCCCGGCTCTTCGGCGCGACCTCGGGCTCGGTCCGCGCGGCGTCGGGCGGCGCGGTGCGTGACGGATCGGGCGCGGTCTCCGCCCTCGCCCCTCCGGCAAGAGACAGCGCGACAACAAGGATGATGGCGGGGGTGCGCATGACCGCCAACGATAGACCCCGGTTCGACTAAACGTCAAAACACCGAGACGTGAGCGCCGGCCGGCCTGGTCCACGTTGAAATTGCACGCCAAACGCGCAAGGGTTGGCCGAGGCGAGAACTCCTGAGGGCGGCGTGGCAGTCTGGTTTCTCAGCCATTCCAGCATCGACGGCGAAGATGCGCGCGAGCTGAAACGGCGCCTGGAGGAGAGCCCGGCTGCAAAGGCCGTGGGTTTCCGGTTCTGGTTCGACAGGACCGACCTCAAGCCCGGCCCCGACCTGCAGAAGCAGCTCGAACAGGCGATCGCCGAGACCACCGACGGATTCGCCGTCTATATCGGCTCCAAGGGGGTGATCAACTGGGTAGAGAGCGAGCTCCGCCTAGCCCTGACGCGCGCCACCGCCGGCGACTACCCGTTCATCCCGATTCTCGCCAAAGGCGCCACCGTCGCGCAGCTCCCGCCTTTCGCGACGCGTTACCTGGCCGTCTTCGACCCGCTTAACGACCCGGAACAGATGGCCAAGCTCCTCGCCGCCGTCACTGGCGGGAGCGGCGACGGCAAGCCGCTGGCGATGGTCGTCGACCCGTTCGTCGGCCTCCGCGCCATGACGGAGAAGGAGTCCGACCGTTTCTTCGGGCGAAAGAGCGAGCTGGAGGGGCTGATCGAGCAGCTCCGCCACAACCGCCTCGTCGCCATCGTCGCCGACAGCGGCTCGGGCAAGTCGTCGCTGGTGCAGGCCGGCCTCGTGCCGCGCTTCCGCGGCGGCGCCTTCGGCGACCGTAAAGGGCTGGAGCCCGACGACCGCATCTGGCACGTCGTCGTCATGCGCCCCGGCGCGTCGCCGGCCGAGGGCCTCCGCGGCGCCTTGATGACGGCGGCCGAGCGCCTCGGCCTGCCGTCGGAGGAGAAGAGCCGACTCCGCGGCGGGGTCGATTTCGCGCGACCGGCGGACCTTGCGTATGTCCTGCAGTGCGGCCTCCCCGCCGAGACCACCGATACGCTCTTCGTCGTCGACCAGTTCGAGGAGCTGTTCACCCAGACGCCGGAGGAACAGCGGAAGCCCTTCATCGACTGGCTGATGAGCCTCGTCGAGCCGGGTGCGACCCTTCGCTTCCGTGTCGTCCTCACCATCCGCAACGACTATTTCAACCTCACCAGCGCGCACCCAGAACTCTTCCAGCGTCTCCGGCAGGAATCGGCAACGCTCAGGCTGAAGCAGATTTCGGAGGAAGGGCTCGCCGAGATCGTCAACGAGCCCCTGAAGCTCGCCGGCCACAAGGACGAGGCGGAGCGCAACGCCCTCATCGCGCAGATCCGCCGCGACGTCAGCAACCGGGCCGGCGACCTCGCCCTCGTGCAGATGGCGCTGTTCGAGACCTGGGCTCGCCGGAACGAGCATGGCGGCGATCTCCTCGAGACCTACATTGCCGTCGGCGGCGTCGTCGGGGCGCTCGCCAACGCCGCCGAGGAGGTGCGCCGCGCCAAACTCGATCCGGCCGAGCGCGACATGCTGGAAAGCGTGCTCGTCCGCCTCGTCACCCTCGGCGACACCGGCGGCGCCACCCGGCGCACGGCAAGCATCGAGGAGTACGATGCGACGCGCCAGGCACTGATCCGGAAACTCGCCACCGACGGCTACGGCCGGCTGCTCCTGACCAGCGACCGCACCGTCGAGATCTGCCACGAGCAATTGCTGACGCAGTGGCCGTGGTGGCAAGGCTGCATCACGCGCAGCGCACGCGAGGTT
>JBDTLN010000010.1:0-12566 GCA_039934795.1 Bauldia sp.
ACGGCCGGCAATGACATCGAGGAGTTGCGGGCCTTCGCCGAGGACGGCGCACTCGGCGAAAGTCCGATCCGGTTCCTGAAAACCATCGGCACCGTTGAAAAGCCGATCGTCGCGGCGGTCGACGGTATGGCGATCGGCATCGGCACGACGCTCCTCTTCCACTGCGACTATGTGGTCGCCAGCGAATGGTCGAACTTCTCGACACCGTTTGCCGATCTCGGCGTCTCGCCGGAGGCCGCCTCCAGCCTGCTGGCGCCGCGCCTGATGGGCTATCACCGGGCGTTCGAGCTCTTGGTGCTCGGCGAGCAGTTCGACGCCCAGCGCGCCTATCAGGCGGGGCTGGTCAACAAGGTGGTGGCGGCCGAGGACGTGGAACTGGTGGCGCTCGGCGCCGCAAAGGCGCTCGCTGCCAAGCCGCCCGAGGCGGTGCGCACCGGGCGGCGGCTGCTGCGTGGCGACCGGCGCGAGGTGCTGACCCGCATAGATCTGGAGGCAACCGCGTTCACCGACCTCCTGCAATCGCCCGCCGCGCGGGACGCGCTTGAGGCTTTCCTCAACCGGCACCGTGGCACATGACCGGCCCACTGGCCGGCAAGACGCTTTTCATCACCGGCGCTTCGCGCGGCATCGGCCTTGCCATCGGGCTGCGGGCAGCGCGGGACGGCGCCAATGTCGCCATCGCCGCCAAGACGACGGAGCCGCATCCGAAGCTCGAAGGAACGATCTACTCGGCCGCCGCCGCGATTGAATCGGCGGGCGGCGTGGCCCTCCCCCTTGCCATGGACATCCGCGACGAAGGCGCCGTGGCAGAGGCGATTGCCGCGACGGCGGAACGTTTCGGCGGCATCGACATCCTCGTCAACAACGCCTCAGCCATCAGCCTCGGGCCGACGTCGACGCTGGAGATGAAACGCTTTGACCTGATGCAGCAGGTCAATGCCCGCGGCACTTTCATGGTGTCAAAATACGCTATCGAGCATCTCGCCAAGGCAATGAATCCGCACATCCTCATGCTATCGCCACCGCTCGACATGCGGACGCGCTGGTTTGCTCCGCATCTCGGCTACTCCATGGCGAAGTTCGGGATGAGTCTCGTCGTCCTCGGTCTCGCCGGCGAGCTGAAGGCGCAGGGCATCGCCGTCAACGCACTTTGGCCGCGCACTACGATCGCTACATCGGCGATCAAGAACCTGCTCGGCGGCGAGGCTGTCATGCGTGGCAGCCGCACGCCCGACATCCTCGCCGACGCCGCCCACCGGATATTCCAGAAGCCGGCGAAGCAATTCTCCGGAAACTTTCTTATCGACGACACGTTCCTCCACGAGGAAGGTGTGAGGGATTTCGACCGTTACCGGGTCGATCCCGATGTCGCCCTGGTGCCGGATTTCTTCGTGCCGGAAGATTCGGCCCCGCCGGTGCCGCTCGGGCCCGTGCCCAAGAAATGACGCGAAAGCCGGGCGAATTCCGGTCCGGAGGACTCCCTTGTCGACCCTTCTCGTCAGCGACCCGGTGTTTCTCGACCACCTTGTCTTGCCCGGGCACCCGGAACGCCCGGACCGGCTGCGGGCCATCGACAACGCGCTGGCCGATGCACGCTTCTCGACGCTGGTACGCCGCGACGCAGCCATGGTGGACGAGGAGACGCTCCGCCTTGCCCATGACGCCGCCTATGTGGACTTCATCCGGGCCTCGGTGCCGGCGGAGGGGTTCGCGCGGCTCGACGCCGACACGACGCTGTCGCCGCGCAGTTTTGCCGCTGCCTCGCACGCGGCGGGAGCGGTCTGCCTTGCGGTCGACGAGGTGGTCGGAGGTGTGGTCGCCAATGCATTCTGCGCCGTGCGGCCACCGGGACATCATGCCGAAGCCGACCACGCCATGGGCTTCTGTCTCTTCAACAACGCCGTAGTTGGGGCGCGCCATGCGCAACGGAAGCACGGCGTCGCCCGCGTCGCCATCGTCGACTGGGACGTCCATCACGGCAACGGCACACAGGCGATCGTCTGGAGCGATCCCTCGATTTTCTATGCCTCGACGCACCAGATGCCGCTCTATCCAGGCACCGGCGACCGCAGCGAGACAGGCATGGGCAACATCCTCAACGTTCCGCTGTCACCCGGCGCGGGAAGCGACGAGTTCGAGATGGCGTTTGACGACCTCATCCTGCCGGCACTTAACCGCTTTGCGCCCGACTTCATCATCATTTCGGCCGGATTCGATGCGCATTGGCGCGACCCGCTGGCCTCCATCAACCTCCGCGAAGAGGATTTCGCCTGGGCGACCACGGCGCTGATGGAGGTCGCGCGGCGTCATTGCGGCGGCCGCATCGTCAGCACCCTGGAAGGGGGCTATGATCTGGACGGGCTGAGCGCTTCGGTTGCCGCCCATGTCGAGACCCTGATGGGAGCCTGACCCGCGACATGCCGCAAGATATCGAAGTCGAGGTTGCCGAACTCACCTTTGAGAAGGCGCTCGAACAGTTGGAAGGGATCGTCAACCGGCTGGAGCGCGGTGAAGTACCGCTGGCCGAGTCGATTGCCATCTATGAGCGCGGCGATGCGCTGCGGAAGCATTGCGCCCGGCTGCTTGGCGAGGCCGAGGCCCGCGTCGAGCGGATTCGCCTCAGCGCCGACGGCAAGCCGCTCGGCACCGTGCCGCTCGACGGCAACGACTAGACTGCCCCCTCGCGGCGGAGGCCGCGATGCCCTACATAACGGCCGTCCCGCATCCCGGAGCGCCGCCATGTCAAGCCTGCCTCTTCCCGACCCGAAATTCGGCGACGCCAAGGCGGCGGACCTTGTCGACACGGTCATCGTGCCAAGCACCAAGGATCTTGGCGGCTTCACGGTCGGGCGCGCCTTGCCGACGGTCAAGCGGCAGATGGTCGGGCCGTTCATCCTCTTCGACCAGGCCGGCCCGGCCGAGGTGCTGGTGAGCGAAAAGTTCGATGTCCGGCCGCACCCGCATATCGGGATCGCCACCGTCACGTATCTCTACAACGGAGACATCGTCCATCGCGATTCGATCGGCAGCGAGCAGGTGATCAGTCCCGGCGACGTCAACTGGATGACGGCCGGGAGCGGCATCGCCCACTCCGAACGGGCGCCTGGCGAGGATCGTGGCAAGACGAAGTTCGTCTACGGCTTCCAGACCTGGGTTGCCCTCCCCAAGACCCATGAAGAGGCGGCACCGACTTTCGTCCACAGGGATCGCGACGAGCTGCCGCTGATCTCCGGCGATGGCGCTTCGGTGCGGCTGATCGTCGGTTCGCTCTATGGCGAGCGCTCGCCGGTGGCGACCTTCACCGACATGTTCTACGCCGACGTGACCTTGCAGCCGGGTGCGAGGTTGCCGATCGATCCCGGCCACGAGGAGCGCGCCGCCTATCTGGTCGAAGGCACCGTCGAAATCGGCGGCGACATCTTCGAGGGCGGCCGGTTGGTCGTCTTCCGCCCGGGCGACGGGCTCACCATCACGGCGCGAACCGCATCCCGCATCATCCTTCTCGGCGGCGAAGCCATGGACGGGCCGCGGCACATCTGGTGGAACTTCGTTTCCTCGTCGAAAGAGCGGATCGATCAGGCGCGCGAGGATTGGCGCATGGGCCGCTTCGCCAAGGTTTTCGGCGACGAGAAGGATTTCATCCCCCTGCCGTCGTGACGCATTGCATTGCTGCGAGCGAAGCCGCTATCTGCGCCCTGGTAACCGCACCGGCGTCGGCAGCATGAGCGCGCGCGCAACCCTCCTTTCCATCCTCCGCGGCCCCGACGGGCGGCGGCTTGCCGCGGTCGTCGCCGCGGTGATGGTGGTGGCCGGGTTCCTCGGCGGCGTCAGCGCCGGACAGGCCGCCGGCGGCGCCGGACTTTCGATCTTCTGCAAGGCCGACGAGGGTGCCGTCGGCGGCGCGCCGGCTACGCCCGCCGGCCAGAGCCATGCCGATTGCTGCATTGGCGGACACAATACGGCAGCCGGGGCCCTTGTACCCGACGCCGTACCGCTCTCCGTCGTATTTGCCCCGGGCTCACAGACGGCAGTTGCGTCCACCGACCGCGTCATTGTTCCACTTGCCCGCGCATCCGACGGACCGCGTGGCCCCCCTCTCGACGGCTGAAGCTTCGAACCGCTTTCAGTTATCCCGGCGCGAGCCCGCTGTGCGGCCGCGTTTTGGAGAGGAAATTCAACATGTTCCGGACTTTACTTGCTGCCTCAATTGCGCTTGCCTTCGCCTTTCCCGCCGCCGCCCATTCAGTCGATGTGGGGTCTCTGTCGCTGACCGATCTCTGGACGCGGGCATCGCCACCGAAAGCGCCTTCCGGGGCGGGGTATCTGACGGTCACCAACAAGGGCAGCGATCCGGATCGGCTCTTCTCGGTATCCGCCCGCGGCGTCGACCGGACCGAGATTCACCAGATGGCGGTTGTCGATGGGGTTATGAAGATGGGCCCTGTCGAGGGCGGCATCGAGATTCCGGCGGGCGGCAGCATCACGCTTGCCCCTGGCGGCTTTCACATCATGTTTATCGGATTGAAGGAGCCGCTGGTCGAGGGCGGCAGGATGCCGGTGACGCTGAATTTTGAGAAAGCGGGGAAGGTGGAGACTTTCCTCCATATTCTCGCGGTCGGCGCCGGCGGGCCGGAAGGGCACGATCACGGTGCCGGAATGAAGATGGACACCACCCAATGACCGGGCTTCGCATCGTTCGTACGGTGACCTGGGCCGCGGTTGCGGCCCTCGTCATCGCCGTCGGGGTGCTGGCGTGGCAGTGGCAACAGGGCGGCAGTCCAATCGCCGCGGCCGCGGTCGGCGGACCGTTCCAACTCACCGACCAGCATGGAGCCACCGTCACCGACGCAACCCTGCAAGGTCATCCCTCGGCGATGTTCTTCGGCTATACTTTTTGCCCGGATGTCTGCCCGACGACCTTGTCCGACCTCACGCTGCTCATGGAGAAGCTCGGGCCGGCCGCCGACAAGCTTCAGGTGTATTTCGTCACCGTCGATCCGGAGCGCGACACAGCCGAACAGCTGGGCGCCTACCTGCAGGCGTTCGACCCGCGGTTCCTCGGCCTGACCGGCTCGCGGCCGGCGATCGATCAAATGCTGAAGGCCTACCGCGTCTATTCCAGGAGGGTGCCGCTCGAAGGCGGCTCCTACACCATGGACCACACGGCTTCGGTGTATCTCCTCGACAGCCGGGGCAGACTGACGGGCACGCTCGACTATCACGAGCCGGAGGAAACAGCTCTAGCCAAGCTGAAGCGGTTGATCGAGGGAGCTTGAGGCTGGCGCGCCGTCAAGCCTCGCCAAGGTAGGTGTCGATAAGGGCATCGGCGGCCGCCACCAAAGCGCGGGCGGGGCCGCCGGTCCCGAATATCTGGCCGGTGGCGAAGGCGCCCTCGATGAGGAGCAGGAGACCGTCCCCCAATGCGTCCGGCCGCGAGGCGCCCATGGCGGAGGCCATTTCGGTCAGGCGCCTGCGCAAGGCCCGCTTGGCTTCCTCCGCTACGCGCCGGGCGGGATGGCCGGGTTCGGGATATTCCACTGCAGCATTGGTGAGGCCGCAGCCGCGATAGCCGTCGACCGTCGCCCGCGCCGCCAATCCTTCCAGGTAGAAGCGGAGCCGGGCGCGAGGATCGTCGGGGTAGAGTGCGGCGCCAGCTTCGAAGCGCTCCCAGAACACCGCGTCCCAATCGCGAAGGTAGGCAGCCGCCAATTCGTCCTTGGAGGGGAAGGCGCGATAGAGGCTTGGCTTGGTGACCCCTGCCCCGGCGACGATGGCCTCGACGCCAACCGCGCGGATTCCCTCCCGGTAAAACAGGTCGCGGGCGGATTGCCGGATGCGTTCGGCGGCCCTTGACGGCCGCCTGTCGCCGACGTTCGGCGGCGCCTCGGTTGGTCTTTCTGCCATTGCGGGTCGCTCAAGGAATTTCGGCTTGACGGAGATGATACCGATCGGTACCTATCTGATCAACGCGATACGTACCGGTCAGTCACATGTCCATAGCACGCCGCCCCGCCCTTGGCCAGAACTACGCCTTCGTCGTTGTCGGGGTGATCTTCGTTTCGCTTCTTGTCGGCGCGGGTCTCCGGGGTGCGCCGAGCGTACTGATGCTGCCGCTGGAACAGTCGCTGGGGTGGAGCCGCCAATGGACGTCGCTGGCGGCTGCTACCGGGATACTTCTCTATGGTCTGGTGGGGCCATTCGCGGCCGCGCTGATGCAGAGTTTCGGCATCAAGCGGACCTTGCTGTGCGCCCTCGCGCTCATGGCGCTTTCGACGGGCGCCAGCGTCTTCATGACCGAGCCCTGGCAATACGTGCTCACCTGGGGACTTCTCTCCGGCCTCGGCTCCGGCTCCGTGGCGCTCGTGCTCGGCGCGACGATCGTCAACCGCTGGTTCGCCAAGAATCGCGGACTGATGATGGGCATCCTGACGGCAAGCGCCGCCACCGGAGCGCTGGTCTTCCTGCCGGGCCTCGCGGCCATATCCACCAGCGCTGGCTGGCAGCCCGCTGTGTTGACAGTGGCTGCCGCTGCAGCGTTGCTGATCCCCCTCGTCTGGTGGCTTCTGCCCGAGCGGCCGGAGGATCTGGGACTCATTGCCTATGGGGCGGCGGGCCCTGCCCCGGCGAACCCGCCTGTCAATCGCAATCCATTCACGGCAGCGTTCGGCGGGCTGGCGCGGGCGAGCCAGCATCGCGACTTCTGGTTCCTCGCCGGCGGTTTCTTCATTTGCGGTTTCACCACCAACGGGCTGGTCGGGACGCACCTCATTTCGTTCTGCGGCGACTACGGCATTCCAGCGGTCGCCGCAGCAGGCCTCCTCGCGACCATGGGGATTTTCGACCTGATCGGCACCACCCTCTCCGGATGGCTCACCGACCGGTTCGATCCGCGGAAGCTCCTTTTCATCTACTACGGGGTTCGCGGGCTCTCCCTTATCTACCTGCCGTTCTCGGACTTCTCATTCTACAGCCTGTCGATCTTCGCGGTGTTCTACGGGCTCGACTGGATCGCCACGGTGCCGCCGACCGTGCGGCTCGCCAACGATGCCTTCGGCGAGCGGGACGCGACCGTGGCTTTCGGCTGGATCGCCGCCTCGCACTCGCTCGGCGCGGCGAGCGCGGCTTTCCTTGCCGGCTACATTCGCGCCGACACCGGCTCCTATTTCGACGCGTTCATCTTCGCCGGCTTCACGGCTATCGGCGCCGCGTTCCTTTCGCTGATGGTGCGTGGGCGTGGCGCGCTGCCAAGGCCGGCTGTCGCCACCTGAATCGTGCGAGGCCTTGCAAGGCCGCCGGCGCATCGCCATCACTGGCGTCATGATCGACCCCAAGACCCGACTGGACCTCGCCTTGGTGGCGCGCGGGCTTGCGCCCACCAGAGCGCGGGCGCGCGACGCGATTCTCCGCGGCCATGTGCGCGTCGACGGCGCACAGGCGGACCGTCCGGCAATGGCCGTCGCCGATGGTACCGCGATCACGATTGACGATCCGGCGAGCCGCTACGTGTCACGCGGGGCGCTGAAGCTGATCGCCGGCCTCGATGCGTTCAGCTATGCGCCGGCGGGACGTCTCGCACTCGACCTCGGCGCCTCGACCGGCGGTTTCACGCAGGTCCTCCTGGAACGGGGAGCGGAGCGTGTCGTTGCCGTCGATGTCGGTCACGGGCAGCTTCATCCGCGACTTGCCGGGGATTCGCGGGTAAGCCTTCGCGAGCACCTCAATGCCCGCGACCTGACCGCCGCCGATACCGGCGGCCCGGTCGGAGCGATCGTCGCCGATGTCGGTTTCATCTCGCTGAAGCTGGCACTGCCGCCGGCGCTTGCCCTCGCCGCGCCGGAGGCGTGGGCTGTTGTCCTCGTCAAGCCGCAGTTCGAGGTCGGGCGCGAGCAGCTTGGCAAGGGCGGCATCGTGCGCGACGAGAGCCTCGCCCGGTGGGTTGCGGACGATATCGCAGCCTGGCTGGCAGCTAGCGGCTGGCGGGTCGACGGCCTGATCCCTTCCCCGATTGCCGGGGGCGACGGCAATCGCGAATTCCTGATCGGGGCGCGGCGTGGTTGAGACGGTTACAATCTCGGCGCTTGGGCATTCCGGGGATGGCATCGCCGAGATCGACGGGGAACGGGTGTTCGTTCCCTTCACGCTCCCCGGCGAGGTCGTCGAGGTCGAGCAGCGCGGCGAGCGCGCTGCGGCCCTTCAGATTCTGGAAGCCAGTCCCGATCGGGTGGCGCCGCTCTGCCGGCATTTCGGGATTTGCGGCGGCTGCGCACTCCAGCACATGCGGCGCGACGCATATCTCGCCTGGAAGCGGGAACAGGTCGCGGCGGCGTTCCGGCAACGCGGCATCGCCGCGGATGTCGAGCCGGTCGTTCCGATCGCCGCCGGGACGCGGCGACGGGCGGTGCTTTCGGCCATCAAGACGGGGAGCCAGGTGACGCTTGGCTATCACCGGCGGGGCTCGAAGGAGATCGTTGCCATCGAAGAATGTCCCATCCTGCTGCCGTCACTCGCGGCGGCCAAGGGGACCTTCGCCGAGATCGCGGGGCTCGCGCTCGATCGCGAAAAGGAAGGACGGATCACCGCGGTCGCCGCCGACAACGGCTTCGATGTCTCCGTGCAGGGCGGCGGGAAAATGTCGCGGGGAAAACTCGAGGCGATCGGACGAGTTGGCAACAATGCCGCGATCGCCCGCCTGACCATCGACGGCGTCGAGATCTTCCGCAACAGGCCGCCGGAAATCGCAGCCGGCGCGGCGACGCTGCTGCCCACGCCAGGCGGATTCGTGCAGGCAGCGGCGAGCGCCGAGGCCGCCCTTGCCGAGGCCGTGCTCGCTCATGTCGGCAAGGCGAAGCCTGTCGCCGACTTCTTCGCGGGCATCGGTACTTTCACGCTGCGACTGGCAAGACAATCACCAGTCACCGCAATTGAAGGGGAGAAGAGCCTCGTCGAGGCGCTGGAAGCGGCGGTGCGGCGGGCCAGTGGACTAAAGCCGGTGACGGCGCGGCGCCGCGACCTTTTCGTCAACCCGCCCAGCCCCGTCGAACTGGCGGCCTTCGGCGCGGTCGTCTTCGATCCGCCGGCAGCCGGGGCCAAGGCACTGGCCGAAGCGATCGCCGCCTCGACCGTCAAGCGCGTCGCGGCGGTGTCTTGCAACCCGGCAACGCTTGCCCGCGACGCCCGCATCCTCATCGATGGCGGTTATCGGCTCGTCCGGGTGCTGCCCGTCGACCAGTTTCTGTTCTCGGCGGAAATCGAGGCGGTCGCGACCTTTGAACGCGTCGGCTAGGAACGGAGATTTCCGGGGTCGCACCGTCGAAGCCGTTATGCCACCATCGCGCCGGGCGATTTGGTCGGGTGCCTGGGCAATCTGCAGTTCGGAGTGAGATGAAAGCGAATATCAGCCGCTTCGTGTGGCCGATCATCGGAATTTGCGCTGTCGGCATTTCCGTGTGGCTGCTCGTCAAGGAGTTCCGCAACCTTTCCTTCGATGACGTTCTCGGCAGCCTTGAGGCGATCCCCCTGCATCGCTGGCTGGCGGCGGTGGTGGCGACGCTTGCCGCCTATGCGGCCCTTGCCGGCTACGACCGCGTCGCGCTCCTTCATCTCGGCAAGAAGCTTTCCTGGCGCTTCGTCGCCATCGCCTCGTTCACGGCCTACGCGCTTTCACACAGCATCGGCTTCTCGCTGTTCTCCGGGGCGGTGGTGCGGTATCGGGCCTACACCTCGCAAGGGCTGACGGCAGGCGAAGTCGGCGTTCTCGTCGCCCTCTGCTCGCTGACCTTCATCCTCGGCACGCTGATCCTCGGCGGCTTGCTCCTCGTCACCCACCCGGCCTACCTGCAACGCTTCCTCGACGTTCCCGACTGGGCGGCATTTGCTATCGGCGTCGTGGCCTTGGGTCTGGTTGCCTTCTACGTGCTCGGATCGCTCCGCCATATGAGGCCGTTCAGCATCGGCGGCTTCAAGCTCTACTACCCCAGACCGGCGATCGTCGGCTGGCAAATGATCGTTGCGCCGATCGAGATCCTGTCGGCGGCAGCGATCATCTACTTTTGCCTTCCGGCCGAAGGCAACCCGGGCTATCTGGCCGTCCTCGGCATCTTCATCGTGTCGTTTTCGCTCGCCATCGCGTCCCACGCACCGGGCGGATTGGGTGTTCTGGAATTCGTTTTCCTGTCATCGCTGAGCGAGATCGATCCGGCGCACGTCCTCGCGGCGCTGATTGTTTTCCGCGTGATGTACCTGGTGATTCCGCTGGCGATGTCGCTAGTCGTCGTGCTGGCTTTCGAGCGCCAGCAGTTCTTGCGGCGGAACGGCGACCCAGCACCGCTCAGCCGTCAATGATCTCGGTTTCCTCGATGGCAATGCCAAAGCCGCCGAGGCCGACATAGCGGCGCTCGCTGTGAGCGAGGAGGCGGATCGAACTGACCGATAGGTCCTTGAGGATCTGGGCGCCGACGCCGATCTCGCGCCACTCGGCCTCACGCGAGGCGGCTGAAGCGTTCCCCTCGCCGGCCGCCGCAATCGCCGGATCGCGCGAACGCCCGGCGCCGCGGGCGACGCCGACGGCGCCTTCGCGGAGATAGACGATAACACCCCGGCCGCGTGCGGCGATGCGGGCAACCACGCGGTCGAGGCTCGTTTTTGCGCCGAAGACATCTTCGGCGACCGACTCGAGATGCAGCCGCACCGGGATCGCCTGTCCGTCGCGGATGTCGCCGAAGACGATGGCGAGATGCTGGGTCTGGTCGAACGGGGTCCGGTAGGCGACCGCCCTCGCCGGACCGGCGGCGGTGGCGATGGGAAATTCGGCGACGCGTTCGACCAGGCGCTCGCTCCGCTGGCGATAGGCAATGAGGTCGGCCACCGAGACCTGCCGTAGATTGTGCTTCGCCGCAAAGGCGGTGACCTCGGCGCCACGCATTACGCTGCCGCTATCGTTGACAAGTTCTGCGAGCACCCCGACGAGCGGCAGTTTTGCCAGCCGGCAAAGATCGACCGCCGCCTCGGTGTGACCGGAGCGAACGAGAACGCCGCCCTCCCGGGCGATCAGCGGAAAGACGTGGCCGGGGCGCACGAAATCGGCGGAGCCAATGTTGCTGTTGGCAAGAGCGCGCAGGGTGTTGCAGCGCTCCTCCGCCGAGATGCCGGTGGTGAGGCCGTGGCGGACATCGACGGAGACGGTAAAGGCAGTGCCGAGGGGGGCGTCATTGTCGGCGACCATCGGCTGAAGGGACAGACGCCGCGCGTCGTCGCGGGTTAGCGGGGCGCAGACGATGCCGCTCGTGTTGCGGATGATGAACGCGATCTTCTCGGGCGTAGCATGGGCCGCGGCGACAATGAGGTCGCCCTCATTCTCGCGGTCATCGTCATCGGTGACGACGATGATCTCGCCCTTTTCGAAGGCGCGGATGGCGTCCACCACCCGCTGCATGTCGGTCGTCATGAGGCTCTGCTGTCCCGCTGGTTTGTCAGCCGCCGACCTGGCCGCGGTGACGGAGATAGTGGTCGGCAAGGACGCAGGCAAGCATCGCTTCGCCGACAGGAACCGCGCGAATGCCAACGCAGGGGTCGTGGCGGCCCTTGGTGACGATCTCGGTGTCCTCGCCGGCCTTGGTAACCGTATTGCGCGGGCTCAGGATCGACGATGTCGGCTTGACGGCAAAACGGGCGACGATCGGCTGACCGGTCGAGATTCCCCCGAGAATGCCGCCGGCATTGTTGGACAGGAACTCCGGACGGCCGTCGGCGCCGCGCCGCATCTCGTCGGCGTTCTCCTCGCCCGATAGCGCCGCCGCGGCAAAGCCGGCGCCGATCTCGACGCCCTTGACGGCGTTGATCGACATCAGGGCGCCGGCGATGTCCTGATCGAGCTTGGCATAGAGCGGAGCGCCGAGACCGGGGGAAACGCCGTGGGCGATCACCTCGATGATAGCGCCCACCGATGAGCCTGCCTTGCGGACACCGTCGAGGAACTCCTCCCAAACCGGCACCGAGCCGGCGTCGGGGCAGAAGAACGGATTGTTGTCGACCTCGTTCCAGTCCCAGCGGCTACGGTCAATAGCGTGCGGCCCGATCTGGACGAGGGCGCCGCGGACATCCATTCCCGGCACGACCTTGCGGGCGATGGCGCCGGCGGCGACGCGGGTGGCGGTCTCGCGGGCGGACGCGCGGCCGCTGCCACGCCAGTCGCGAATCCCGTATTTGGCGTCGTAGGTGAAATCGGCGTGGCCGGGCCGGTAGCTGTCCTTGATCTCGCCGTAGTCTTTGGACCGGGCATCGACATTCTCGATGAAGAGCGAGATCGGCGTGCCGGTGGTCAGGAGGCGGTCGCTCCCCTCCTCGGCAAAGACACCGGAGAGGATGCGGACCGTGTCGGGCTCTCGGCGCTGGGTGGTGAAGCGCGACTGGCCGGGCCGACGCTTGTCCATGAAGAACTGAATCTCCGCCTCGGAAATCTCGATCCGCGGCGGGCAGCCATCGACGACGCAGCCGATCGCGGGCCCATGGCTCTCGCCCCAGGTGGTACCGCGAAAAAGATGGCCGAAGGTGTTGTGGGACATGGATTC
>JBDTLN010000011.1:0-12400 GCA_039934795.1 Bauldia sp.
GCCATGAAGTCGCAGATCTGGCTGCTCGACCCGCGCCCAAACCTCGAATTGATCGTCAAGGCCGTCGAGGACAGTTTCGAGCTTTCGGAAGCCTCGAATACGCCGGTGATGCTGGAACTGCGCATTCGCGCCTGCCACCTCCACGGCCGCTTCGTCGCCAAGGACAACAAGCGCCCGCCCTTCACCGTTCGGGACGCGCTGGAGCATCCGGCGCGCGACACCAATCGCATCGTGTTGCCGCCCGCCTCCTACGCCCACGAGCAGCAGAAGATCCACCAGCGCCTGCCGGCGGCGATCCGGTTCATCAAGGAGCGAAAGCTGAATGAGGTCTTCGGCCCCACGGACGGCCGCGTCGGCATCATCCTCCAGGGCGGCATGTACAACGGCGTTATCCGGGCGCTGGAGCAGATCGGTCTTGCCGATGTCTGGGGCAACACCAGCGTGCCGCTCTACGTCCTCAACGTCACCTATCCGCTGATCGACGACGAGGTTGTCGCCTTCTGCCGCGACAAGGACGCGGTGCTCGTCGTCGAGGAGGGCCAGCCCGACTATCTTGAGCAAAACCTTGCCAAAATCCTCCGCGCTGCCGGCGTCGGCGGCAAGCTCATCGGCAAGGGGCCGTTGCCGATGGCCGGCGAATACACCGCCGAGGTGCTCGGCGACGGCGTCGCCGCGTTCCTTCGCGGCCATGCCCCCGACATGCTCTCCGACCGGCTGCGGGCGCCAAACGTTCCAGCCGCCGGCGCCGACGAAGTCCTTACGGCGCTGGCGAAGGAAGTGCCCATCCGCCCCGCCGGCTTCTGCACCGGCTGCCCGGAGCGGCCGATTTTCTCGGCCATGAAGCTGGTCGAGAGGGAACTTGGCGAACACCAGGTGGCGAGCGACATCGGCTGCCACCTCTTCTCGATCCTGCCGCCCTTCAACATCGGCGGCACCACCATGGGCTACGGCCTCGGCCCGGCCTCGAACTCGGCCTTCGGCGGCGGTGGCGGCAAGCGGCCGATCGCGGTGATGGGCGACGGCGGCTTCTGGCACAACGGCCTGACCAGCGGCATCGGCAACGCCGTCTTCAACAAGCATGACGGCGTCACTCTCGTCGTCGACAATTTCTACTCGGCAGCGACCGGCGGCCAGGACATTCTTTCCTCTCGCGCGACGATCAAGTCGCGCAGCACCCGCCACCCGATCGAGAAGGCGGTGCGCGGCATCGGCGTCAACTGGGTGCGGACGATTCACCGCACCTACGATGTCGGCAAGATGCGCGACACGCTGAAGGAGGCGCTGACGACCAGGGAGGCGGGACCGAAGGTCATTGTCGCCTCGTCCGAATGCATGCTCAACAAGCAGCGCCGCGAGCGCCCGCTGGCGCTCCAGGCGGTCAAGGACGGCAAGCGCGTCGTCCGCCCGCGCTTCGGCGTCGACGAGGATGTCTGCACCGGCGACCACGCCTGCATCCGCCTCTCCGGCTGCCCGTCGCTGTCGGTCAAGAAACTCGACGATCCGCTGCGCGACGATCCGGTGGCGGCGATCGACAACAGTTGCGTCGGCTGCGGCAATTGCGGCGAGGTCGCCGATGCGGCGATCCTCTGCCCGAGCTTCTATCGCACCGACGTCATCTCGAACCCGACTGGCTGGGACCGCTTCCTCGCGGGGACTCGCTACGCCGTGATCGGCTGGCTCCAGCGCCGCCGCGAAACCCGGCGCCTGAGCTTCGCGTGAGCGGCCAAAGGCTGCGATGAACGCCTTCGCCCGCGACCGGCCGATCACCATCGCTATCCTCGCCATTGGCGGCCAGGGCGGCGGCGTACTGGCCGAGTGGCTGATCGAACTCGGCGAACGTTCCGGCTGGTACGTTCAGGCAACTTCGGTGCCTGGCGTCGCCCAGCGCACCGGTGCGACGATCTACTATCTCGAAATGATCCCGGCCGCCGACCGGATACCAGTGCTCGCCATGATGCCGGCGCCAGGCGACGTCGATGTGGTTATAGCGGCCGAGCTGATGGAGGCCGGCCGCGCCATCCAGCGCGGTCTCGTCTCGCCGGACCGCACGACCCTGATCGCCTCCTCGCACCGCGCCTATGGCATCCTCGAAAAGACCGCGCCCGGCGACGGCCGCGCCGATTCCGGCAAGGTCGCCGCGATCGCCGGACGGCAGGCGAAGCGCTTCATCGCCCACGATCTCCAGCGGCTCGCAGAAATCCATGGCAGCGTCATCTCGGCGAGCCTCTTCGGCGCCCTCGCCGCCTCCGGCGCCCTGCCCTTCCCGCGCGAGGCCTTCGAGGAAACCATCAAGGGCGGCGGCAAGGGCATGGCCGCCAGCCTCGCGGCGTTCTCCGCCGGCGCCGAAGCCGTCGCCCTCGGCGACCGCCCGCCCCCGGAGCCCGTCGCCAGGTCGGCGAAACCCGAGCCGCGCGCCATCGGCGGCCCGGAGTCAGAGCGTGCCGGGTTTGCGCGCGCGATGGGGCGCGTCGCCGCATTCCCTGCCGGGACGCAGGAGATGATTGCAACCGGCCTTCGCCATGTCGTCGATTTCCAGGATGCCGCCTATGGCCACCTCTATCTCGACCGCCTCGACGCGCTGCTCACCCTCGACCGGGCCAGGGGCGGCGACGAGCGCGACCATGAACTGACCAGGGAAACCGCCAAATATCTCGCCACGGCCATGGCGTACGACGATGTCATCCGCGTCGCCGACCTGAAGACAAGGGCAAGCCGCTTCCAGCGCGTCAGGGACGAGGCCGGCGTCGCCGCGGATCAGGTCGTCCACGTCACCGAGTTCATGCACCCGCGCGCCGAGGAAATCGCCGGCATGATGCCGGCGGGCCTCGGCCGCTGGTTCGAGAGCCGTCCCGGCCTGATGCGCATCATCGACCGCCTTTTCAACAAGGGCCGCCACCTGCGCACCGACGGCATCGTCTGGTTCAGCGTCCTCTACGCCCTCGCCGGCCTCCGCAAGCGCCGCCGCGCGCTGCTCCGCCACGCGATCGAGGAAAACCACATCGAACGCTGGCTCGGCCGGGTGCGCGGGGCCGCCGCGATCAATTACAACCTTGGTGTCGAAGTCATCCGCTGCCGTCGCCTCGTCAAGGGCTACAGCGATACCCGCAGCCGCGGCGAAGCGAAGTTCGACAAGGTCCTGTCGGCGCTGCCCCTTCTCGAAACCCGCCCCGACGGCGCCGACTGGATCAGGCGCCTCCGCGAAGCCGCCCTCCTCGACGAGGACGGCAAGCAGCTCGACGGAGCGCTGAAGACGGTGGCAACGCTCTAGGCACCGGTCGCTGCGCCTCTCATGATCCAGCCCTCCTCGACATCGGGCAGCGGCACGCTGTCGAGAAGCTCCCGCGTATAGGGATGCTGCGGATCGGCGAATACCGCCGCGGTCTTGCCCTGCTCGACAATCTGTCCGGCCGACAGCACAGCCACCTCGTCGCAGAGCACACGCACCACCGACAGGTCGTGGCTGATGAAAACCAGTGTCAGGTTGAAGTCCGCCCGCAGCCGCCGCAACAAGAGCAGGATCTGAGCTTGTGTCGACACGTCGAGGCCCGAGACGATCTCGTCGGCAACGATGAACTCCGGCGCGAGGGCGATCGCCCGGGCGATGCCGACGCGCTGGCGCTGGCCGCCGGACAGTTCGTGCGGATAGCGGTCGAGGAACGCCACCGGCAGGCCGACGATGTCGAGAAGTTCGCCGGCCCGCTTGCGCCGCCCGGCGGCGGTGCCCTTGCCGAAGGCCTCCAGCGGGCGCGCCAGGATCGAGGCAAGGGTGAGGCGCGGATTGAGCGAGGATTGCGGATCCTGGAAGATCATCTGGATCCTGGCCCGGAGCGGGCGGAAGGCGTCCTCGTCCATGCGGCCGATATCGGCGCCGTCATAGAGCAGTGCGCCGCCGCTTGGCTTGACGAGGCCGACCAGCGTTCGCCCGATCGTCGTCTTGCCGGAGCCGGACTCGCCGACGATGGCGAGCGCCGCACCGCGCTGGATGTCGAGGTCGATGCCCTTGACGATCTCGATCAGTGGCGCCGGCCCGAACATCGGCTTCGCCGCGCGGTTGGGCAGCGATACGCGAAGGCCACGGAGGGAAACGAGCGGCGCGTTCACCGATACGCCCCCGCGTTGGCCGCATCATAGGCGCGGGCTTCGGCGAGCAGGGTTTCAATCAGGGTTCGCGGCAACGGCGAGAGCGCATCCGCGGGCCGGTCGAGGCGCGGCGTCGCCGAAAGGAGGGCTGCCGTATAGGCGTGGCGCGGGCCGGCAAGAACGGCGGCCGCCGCGCCGTCCTCGACCACGCGCCCGGCATAGAGCACGGTCACGCTCTGGCAGAGCTTCGCCACCAGGCCGAGATTGTGGGTGACGAACAGCACCGCCGCGCCCTGGCGGTGCTGGAGATCGTGGATGAGGCGGAGGATCTGGCGCTGCACCGTGACGTCGAGCGCGGTGGTCGGCTCGTCGGCAATGACGAGGCGCGGCGCGCACGAGAACGCCATGGCGATGAGGATGCGCTGGCGCATGCCGCCGGACAGCTCGTGCGGATAAAGCTGGACGACGCGTTTCGGTTCGCGGATGGCAACCTCGGCGAGGAGTTCGACGGCCCGCTCCCGAGCCGCCCTGCGGTCGAGGCCGCCCTTCAGGCGGAGCACGGTCGCCACCTGCTCGCCGATGCGCATGACCGGATTGAGCGAGGTCATCGGGTCTTGCGGGATGAGGGCGATGCGCGCGCCGAGGAGGGCGCGCCGCTCCGGCTCGGCCATGGCGGCAAGGTCGCGCCCCTCGAAAAGCGCCCGGCCGCGCGTGATGCGGGCACCGCCCGGGAGAAGTCCGAAGATGGCGCGGGCGATCATCGACTTGCCGGCGCCGGATTCGCCGACGAGGCCGCGCACTTCGCCGGGCTGGATGGCGAGCCCGACACCGCGCAGCAGCGGCACGATCGTCCTGCCGCGATGGAGCGCCACATGCAGGTCGGCGATGTCGAGCACCGCGCCGCTCATCGCCGCTGCACCGGGTCGAGCGTGGCGCGGAGCCCGTCGCCGAGGAGGTTGAAGCCGAGCACGGTGATAATGACGCAGCCTATCGGCAGGGCCAGCAGCCATGGCGTCTGGTTGATGAGCGTCCGACCCTCGGCGATCATGCCGCCCCAGGTCGGTGTATCGGTCGACACCGACAGGCCGACGAAGGAAAGGATCGCCTCGACGATCACGGCAATACCCATTTCGACCGTGAGCAGGGTCGCCAACATCGGCAGGATGTTGGGCACGACCTCCCGCAGCAGCACCTGGAACGGGCGCAGGCCGACGATGCGCGCCGCGGCGACGTAGTCGAGCTGGCGCTGGAGCAGCACTTCGGAACGGACGACGCGCGCGAATCGCGTCCAGTCGACGACGACGATGGCAAGGATCACCGAGCCGAGGCCGGCGCCGACCGCGGCGGCAAGGACGATGGAGAGGAGCACCGGCGGAAACGACATCCATACATCGATCAGCCGCGACACGATCTGGTCGATGACGCCGCGGTAGAAGCCGGCGAGCAGCCCGAGGACCGAGCCGATAAGGCAGGCGAGGCTGGCCGCGACGAGGGCGACGATGACCGCGATGCGCGCGCCATAGACGAGGCGGGAGAGGATGTCGCGGCCGAGACTGTCCGTGCCGAAAAAGTAGGCGGGATCGCCGCCCGGCCGGAAGGACGGCGGCAATTGCGTCGCAAGAAGATCCTGGTCGAGGGGATTGTGCGGGGCAAGGAGCGGGGCGAGAAGCGCGGTCAGCAGCAGGACGGCAATGATGACGCCACCGGCGACCGCGCGGGGATCGAGTTTCAGTCCGCGCTTGGCGGGCGCCGCGGGCGCGCCCGCAAGGTCAGCCATTCTGGAGCCTCGGATCGAGCCAGTTGGTGAGAAGGTCGATGAGGAGATTAAGCGCAATGAAGAGGACCGCAAAAGTCAGCACCAGCCCCTGGATGAGCGGCAGGTCGCGGTTGATCATGGCGTCGACCGCCATGTTGCCGATGCCCTCGTAAGAAAAGATGCGCTCGACGAGGACCGTGCCGCCGATGAGGAAGGTGATCTGCACACCGGCCAGCGTCACGGTCGAGATCGCGGCATTGGGCAGCGCCTCGCGCACCAGAACCCGGCCGCGGGAAAAGCCGCGCGAGCGCGCGATCTGAGCGTAGTCCTGCAACTCCGCCTCGCCGAGCGAGGCCTTGAAGACCCGGGTGACGATCGCCGCCAGCGGCAGGGCCAGCGCCACCGCCGGCAGAATGGCGTGGCGGATGAGATCGCCGGCGATCTTCCAATGGCCGCTGACGATGCTTTCGATCAGATAGAAGCCAGTGTGGAACTGGACGCCGAGGCGGGGGTCGATACGTCCCGAAATCGGCAGGATCGGCCACAGCACGCCGAAGACGAGGATGAAAACGAGGCCCCAGAGGAAATCCGGGATAGCCAGCGACACGGCGACGAAACCGTCGACGACCCACTCCGGCGCCTGCTTGCGGTAATACGCGCCGAGGATCGCCATGCCGGCGCCAAGCGTGAAGGCGATGAGAAGGGCGATGAGGACAAGCTCCAGCGTCGCCGGCAAGCGGCTGAGGACGAGGGCCATCACGTCCTGTCGGCGGCTCAGCGACGTGCCGAAGTCACCGACCGCGACGGCCTTCAGCCAGACGATGAACTGGTCAAAGATCGAAAGGTCGAGGCCGTAAAGGGCGCGCAGCCGGTCGACATCCGCCTGGCTGGCGCCCGGCGCGATCATCATCGCCACCGGATCGCCGGGCACCACCCTGAGCAACACGAAGACAACGACCGCGACCCCGAAGAGGGTCGGAGGGACGAGGAGCAGGCGGCGAAGGATGGCGCCTTTATCCACCGCGGGCCAAGCGACGAGTTGGATTCTGCGGCATTGCAACCCCTATACCGTCATGCCCGCCGCAAGCGGGCATCCAGTAACCGAACGACGCGGGGTCGTTACCGGCGCCTCCGATTACTGGGTCCCCGCTTTCGCGGGGATGACGGAAGTGTCGGGGACCGCGCCGCAACGCGCGGCCCCAAGTCGACTTACGAACCCGTCACCGTCTGCGGCAGCAATTGTCCGCTCGCCTGCGGCACCAGGGTCAGGCCCTTCCGCACGATGATCGGCTGAACGTACTGGAGGAGCGGGATCACCTCGCCTTCCTCGGCGATGTGCTTGTCGACGGCCTTGAAGCCGGCGATGCGCTTGGCCTCATCCGGCTCGCCCCACAGCGGCCCGATCATTTCCAGCATGTCCTTGCCGTCCCATACCGAGTGCGGCGACGGGCCGAACATGGCGAAGCCGGTCGAGGTGGCCGGGTCGCCAATCGAGTTGCCCCAGTTGTAGAAGGCGGCCGGAGCCAGCTGGTCGCCGGCGCGCAGCTCGTAGTGCTTGGCGATCTCGTAGACTTCGATGGTCGCGTCGATGCCGACCTTCCGCCACATGCCGACGATCGCCTGGATCATTTCGTAATCCTTGGGCTTGAAGCCGCGCGTCGTCTGGATGGTGAACTTGACGGGCTTGTCGGGCGAGTAGCCGCTGGCGGCAAGCAGTTCCTTGGCCTTCTCCGGGTCGTAGGGGATCTTGATCGACGGATCGAAGGCCGCGTAGCCGGGCGCCTCGAGCGTATCGATCGGCACGCCGTAGCCGCGCAGCAGCTTGTCGACGATCGCCTTCTTGTCGATCGAGTAATTGGCGGCGAGCCGGACATTCTTGTCGAGCATCGGCTCGACGTCGTTGATGAAGATCATGCCGATGTCCGAAATCGGCGTGGCGTAGCCGGTAAAGCCCTTCTCCTTCAGCCGGTCGAATTCCTCGTAGGGAATCTCCAGGGTGATGTCGGAGGAGCCGGATTCGACTTCGGCGACGCGGCTCGCCGCATCGGGGATGAACTTGAAGATGACCGTGTCGAAGGTCGGCTTGCCGCCCCAATAGTTGGGATTGGCCTTGAGACGGAGGAACGCGTTCTGCTGGAACTCGTCGACCATGTAGGGGCCGGAGCCGATCGGCTTCTTCTCGAAGCCCTCGGCGCCGACGCTCTCATAATACTTCTTCGGCAGGACGTAGCCGGTGAGGAACCCCATCCACTTGAAGAGGGTCGGCTCGAACTGCGAGTTGCCCTTGTCGTCCTTCAGGACGTCAGCGGTGACCTTGTTGCCGTCGACCTGGAAGTTGCCGACCTTGCCCCATACGAACTGGATCGGGTTGCCGGTCTTCGGATCGCCGGCGCGCTCCAGCGACCAGACGACGTCCTCGGCGGTGACCGGGTCGCCATTGTGCCAGGTCGCGCCCTCGCGCACTTCCATCTCAATCTTGGAGCGATCGGCGTTCCAGCCCCATTTGGTGAGGAGGCCAGGCTTGAACGTCAGGTCGGCGTTCTGGGCGATGTAAGGGTCGAAGATCGCCTGGTAGAGCGACTGGATCGTCGGGTTGACCGCCGAGGCGCCGACCGTCGGGTCGAAGCTCGGAAGATTGACGTTATAGGCGATGGTCAGCGTGCCGTCAGCGGCGAGGGCATCGCGGATGAAGCTATTGCCGACGAGCGGCAGTGTCGCGGTCGCGCCCAAAAGGCCGAGCATCGTGCGACGTGAGAAACGAGCGGATTCCATGGCACCTCTCCTGTTCCTGTCTCTGGTGGCGCGCCGCTCGCCCGGAAGGGCGGCGAAGCGTCCCTGTTTGTTGCGAAGCCGCTATTCCGCGGCCGTCCTGGCTGCACTGTCCTTCCAACGTCTCATGAGCATGTTCGACGGAAGAGTTTCGTCAAAAGCCTTCTTCGCCGTCTCGACGCCGGCGGTCGGATAAAGTTTCGGGTCGAGCACGCCGACCTGGACGAGAACCGAAGCCTGGTCCCAGTAGATGTGCTCGTTATAGATCTTGTCGCCCCGGAAGCGGACGATCGCGACCAGCGGAATCTGCACATATTTCCCGGTCGGCTTGATCCCCGGCAGCATCCAGTCGATCTCGATGTCGTGGGTGAAGCAGAACAGCATCTCGTCGACGACGCGGTCGGCGCCGACGGTGCGGCTGATCGGCACCAGCGCCGAATCCTTTGGCGCCGTCGGGATGAAATGATGCTTGTAGAAACGGAGTGTCTCGGCCCAGCCCGTGCCGCCCGTCATCACCGGCACATGGTTGACATAGGGCTCGGCAACCATGGTGGTCATGGTCTCCTCGGCGGCGCGCGTCGCGAACTCAAGCTCGGTGTGGCGATCCCAGATCTTGTCGAGGTCGTAGCGCGGGCCGAGGACGCGGCGCAGCATCTCCAGCGTTCGCGTATAGGCCAGATTGCTGGATGACTTGTCGAAGCCCTTGCCGGCTTCGGCGAAGCCCGGACCGATGCCGCGATAGTAGAACGATTCGATCTCCGGGAAGCGAGAACGAAGATTGGCAAAATCGGCGGCGTCGCCGTCGGGAAAATGGAACATGACCGGCACGCCGTTGCGACCCGCCCGCTCGAAGAGGAAAGCGACATCCTCGCCGTAGGTGACGATGGCGCAGTCGACGACGCCGTTAACGGCGAGTTCGAGCACTGCCTTGCCGCCCGCACCGAAGCCGATGGCGCCGACCTTGCCGGTGATCTCGGCGCGCTTGCGGAGCGCATCCTGCGCCTCCGGCACCGGCCCGGCCGTGACCAGCGTGACATAGCCTTCCTCGGCATAGATGTCGGCGAGGGCAGCGGCGTCGCCGGCAACCGAGGCAATGACGAGGCCGGGACCGGAGCCGCTGGCCGGGATCGCCAAACGGGCGCGGGCCGCGCCGACCTCGATCCACTCAGACGCCATCGATATCCCCTGGCGGATAGTCTCGACTTCCGCACTCGCCCGCCGGCGAAGATGCCCGGACGGTCTGGTTGAGTAAAGGCCGGTCCGCCGGTCGCTGGCGGGGAAGGCAACTACTTTAGTCTTAAAACAATGCCATGGCGCCGGTTTCCGGCCAAGGGCGAAAATCAGGCCGGCAATGGGTTTCCGGCGATCACTTCAAACTTGAAGTTTCCCGCCTGCCTGCCAGAATTGCCCCTCGCGAGGCGCCGTGGCAGAACCGGCCGACCGGCCCCGGAACGCGGAGAGGACCTGCGATGTCGAACGATTTGCTCATGAAATTCGCCGCTGCGATCGCCGGCGGATCGGTCAAGGTGGTCGACCTGACGCAGACCCTGCGCGCCTCGACCCCGGTCATCCAGCTGCCGCCGCCCTTCGCGCCGTCCGACCCGTTCTCGGCCACCGTCATTTCCAATTACGACGAGCGCGGGCCCGCCTGGTACTGGAACAACCTCAAGCTCGGCGAGCACACCGGCACGCATTTCGACGCGCCCATCCACTGGGTGACGGGCAAGGACTTCTCCGACGGCGCCACCGATACGATCCCGGTGACGCGCTTCATCGCGCCGGCGGTGGTGATCGACCTGTCGAAGGAGGCTGCCGCAGACGAGAAATTCCTCTGCGAGCCGGCGCACATCGAGGCCTTCGAGAAGCAGCACGGCCGCATACCCGACGGCGCCTGGGTGCTGATGCGCACCGACTGGTCGAAGCGCACCGACCCGGCGAAGTTCCAGAACATGAAAGAGGACGGACCGCACGTCCCGGGGCCGAGCGCCGCGGCGGTCAAATTCCTGGTCGGCGAACGCAACGTCAATGGCTGGGGCGTCGAGGCGGTCGGCACCGATGCCGGCCAGGCCTTCGCCTTCGAGCCCGCCTTCCCGGCCCATCATTTGATGCACGGCGCCAAGAAGTTCGGCCTCGCCAGCCTCACCAACCTCGACAAGCTGCCGCCGACCGGCGCCATCCTCATCACCGCGCCGCTGAAGATCGAAAACGGCTCCGGCAGCCCGATCCGCGCGCTGGCGCTGGTCGCCGGGTAGCTACCGCCGCCTGACCACCATCATGCCGTCGCCGACCGGCACCAGGACGCGGTCGACGCGTTCGTCGGCGGCGATCTTCTTGTTGAGGGCGCGGACGGCGCTTGTGTCGGCATCGCGCGCCTTGGCATCGGCGACGGCGCCGCCCCAGAGCACGTTGTCGACGACGATCACGCCGCCCGGCCGCACCAGCCGCAGCGCGCTTTCGTAGTAGCCGTCATAGCCGGTCTTGTTGGCGTCGATGAAGGCGAAGTCGAAACGCCCCGGCGCGCCTTCCTTTTCGAGGGCCGCCAGCGTGTCGGCGGCATGGCCGAGGCGAAGTGCGATCCGGTCGGCGACGCCGGCCTTTGCCCAGAACCGTCGGGCGACGTCCGTCCATTCCTTGCTGACATCGCACGCCGTCAACGTGCCATCCGGCGGCATTGCCAGCATGACGGCAAGGGCGCTGTAGCCGGTGAACGTGCCGACTTCGAGGGCATTCCGCGCACCGGCCAGCTTGGCGAGAAAGGCGAGAAAATGCCCCTGTTCCGGAGCGATCTGCAGTCCCGCATTGCCGACCTTCAGCGTCGCTTCGCGAATCTCGCGGAGTACCGGATGTTCCGGCGGCTGGTGGCGGACGAGATAGTCGTTGAGCGCCCCATCCAGCCCGATCGTGCCCTTGCTCATGCGGGCGCGTTGCCAAGGGCCCAGGGACCGTGCGCCACCTTGCCGGGCGCGTCGGTGCGCTCGAAGCCGTGGGCGCCGAAGAAGTCGCGCTGGGCCTGGGTCAGGTCGGCGGTCGAACGGCCAGTGCGCGTGAAATCGAAATAGGCGAGCGCCGAGGACAGCGCTGGCACCGGGATGCCCTTCAGCGCCGCCTCGGCGATGACGAGGCGAAGGCTTGGGTGGGCGGCCGAGAGGAGGCCGGTGAACGGTTCGATCGACATAAGGTTCGCCACCGAAGCGTTGGCGGCGAAAGCCTTGCTGATGTCGTCGAGGAAGACCGAGCGAATGATGCAGCCGGCCCGCCAGATCTTGGCGATCGTGCCGAGCGGCAGGTTCCACTGCCACGCTTCCGAGGCCTTCGCCAATACCGCGAAGCCCTGCGCGTAGGCGGCGATCTTGCCGGCAAGGAGGGCTTGCTCGAGCTTCTTCAGCACGGTGTCGCCATCGAAGGCGCTGTCGAAGCGACGCGGCGCGGTGCCGAACAGCTTTTCCGCCGCCATCCGCTCCGCCTTCTGTGCCGAAAGCGCCCGCGCCGCCACGGCGGCCTCAATCACGGTCGCCGGCACGCCGAGGTCCTGCGCCTCCATCACCGACCAGCGGCCGGTGCCCTTCTGGCCGGCGGTATCGAGGATGAGGTCGACCAGCGGCCTGCCGCCTTCGGTTGCCGCCAGCACCTTGCCGGTGATCTCGATCAGATAGGACTTCAGCGGCCCTTCGTTCCAACTGGCGAAGATCTCCGCCATCTTCGCCGGTGGAAAGCCGAGGCCGTCGCGCATGATGCCGTAAATCTCGGCGATCATCTGCATGTCGGCATATTCGATGCCGTTGTGGATCGTCTTGA